>JAYKJC010000309.1:0-11421 GCA_035285885.1 Leptolyngbyaceae cyanobacterium
CAGCCAGCTCAAGCCGATCGACTTGAATGGGACTCGCGTGATTAATGGTTCCGGCAATAGACGGCTGTTGCAGGGGACCTGTAATGTTCACCGTGGTATTGAGTTGCCCCTCAACCGCAATTGGGACGGAGACCTGGACATCTTCTAAAATTGTCGCGATATCTAAGGACTCTCCAACGACGGTCAAATTGTATGCGTTTGGTGAAACATCCCGAAAGTCAACTCGACCCGTGGCCGTCAGTTCGGACTCACCGACTAAAAATGTCGTGTTTTCAACCTGTATCTGCTGCCCACGGAACTGGAGGTTACTCTCCGTCAATCGAACTGGAACGGGCAAGGCAGCCACGCCCACACCCACATCACGAACCTGAGCGGTGCCCCGTAAACTGACCTCACCCTCAGCACTCAACTCGCTTTGAATATTGCTACTGATTCGCCCATCCCTGATTGTCACGGGGAGGTCGGGCGCAAGCAAGACAAACTCAGCGATGGCCAAATCTTGCGTTTGAATCACCGCATTGGCTTGCCAATTGTCTTGACCCACATTATTCAGCTCACCCACAACTTCAAACCGTCCACCATCAGTTTCAGGACTGTCAGAACCAGGGCTGTCAGCATCAGGGCTGTCAGAGACAGAATCAGAGTTTCCTGTGTAGGGTTCTCCTGTAATGTCGAAGGAAATGCGTTTGTTGTCGTCTAAGAAGGTGGCATTCCCCTCAATCGATTGCAGCCAAACAAACGGCTGGTCAATGCTGGGCCATGCTTGCGGCAAATTTCGTTGACCCTCAAGCTGTAGAATTCGGCGGGCCAGCGCCCTTTGCTTTTCATCCTCAAGAGCCGTTGATGATTGCCCCTCAATACCCTGCTGTTCTTCGCTAGAAAGAGCAGCCCCAGATGGGGGAGATGAGGCGGGAACAAGTGCAACTTGGGCATCCCGAAACTGAACGGAGTCCAGCTTAAACTCGATGGCTCCAGGTTCAAGCTCATTGATGCTTGTGTCTAACCATTGCCCGATGTCATCTTGCTCGATGATGGCGGTGGGCGATCGCAGCACCACACGAAAACTCAAACTACGATTAATCAGCACTTCAAGGGGATTAAATGAAACTCGAAGCGATTCCACAATGGCCCGATCGGGGTCATCATCCGTGGGCGGCAACCGCGTTTCTCCAAACCGCACATGGGTCAACGAAAATCCTTCAACGGCCCCCAATTCAACGGGACGATCAATCAGCTGCACCACAGACGCTTCGATCCGAGGCACGAGGCGAGTATAAACCCATTGCCGAAGAACAAGACCGCCAGACACTCCGATTGTTGCCAGACCTAAAAGAATCAGAAATCGAGTGCGATTGGCAGAAGACTTGGAATGAGGGGCTTGTGAATCGTTGGGATCGGGTGGCTGTGGCAGTTGAGTCATCGCCTTGATTGATAAGTCATTAGCCTTGAGTTCATTAGCCTTGAGTGATGGGAGATGAAAGCGTACTGACCTCGCATCATCTAAAACCAGATTGATTGGGACAAGATTGATTGGAACAAGATTAAAACCATGTAAGAAACAATTGCTCTATAGCATTTTCTACATCGCAATGTGTGACAGGAGTGGACATTTTTCACGCGGGTACGGACACAGCAACTGAGCGCATAGAACAAATCGAACACAACTGAGCGCATAGAGCGAATTGAATACATCGAATAAATCGAACACAATTAAGCGCATAAAGCGAATCGAACACAAGGCGAAATCGATGAGAGCGAAATCGATGGAACCTATGACGATGGCACTGAATCTAACTCATGACATTGGAACTGATGTTGAAACCGACGCTGGAATTGACGTTGTAACTAAAGTTAATGGAGTGGCTCCCGATGGTGCTACGTGCGTTTGTTTCGATCCGGTTGCACCGGGCGTAGCACGGCTTGGACACCCATGCGCGATTTAAGAGAATCCCTCTAACCATCATCGAAGGCGGAGCAATTGGTATACGTACACCCTCCATTGATAAATGCCTGCCCAGATGAATGCCTACCCAGCAACACGATAAACGAAATACAGCGCTTTGAGTCAGTGAACAGGATGAAGAGACTGCAAACCCTTCAATCTAGAGCTGTTTCAGAGGCTTGAAGTCAATCATTCAACGGTTCCCATGACCTTCGTTTAATCTCTCGCGCAATCCCTCGCACATCGTCTCGCGCAACATTTAGTTATGCAGAGGAACACTCAGCCAGTTGGGAGAGTACCCATCGCTGTACTAAACTAATGCTTGCATCATGTTTGCGATCGCACATCGCCGGGTACCCATTAGATAGGGCTATCTCGATAGGGGCAACAATCACCTCCAAGAGTTAGCACCCCCTAGTTAAGGGTACATATTCTTTTCTCAGAGGCTCTTTTTGCATAGGGACTTCTATGTCGGTGTAGTCCATCGGCTCACACATTTGTTCACACTTACGATTAACTGCTGTACGAACCATGAGGGTATTTGTTCTGCTCTTTAATGCGGGGACAGATAACGAGGGAATTCACACCCTGAAGCTGGGCGATCGCAATATTGTCCTGATGTTTGAAGATGAGGACGATGCAACTCGCTACGGTCTCATGCTTGAAGCCCAAGACTTTCCCAGCCCAACCATTGAGGCATTTGATGCAGAAGAAATTGAGTCCTTCTGCCGGGATGCCAACTATGAGTGCAAGTACGTCGAACAAGGAAGCCTGGAAGTTCCCCCCGAGTCTAACCTGGAGTCACCCGATTGGGATGCAGACGCAACACCTCAAGCCGATGCTGAGTCCGGAGTTGGTGCTGACGATGCGATGGATACAGATGCTCAGCCATCAGAATTTTCAAAAGAAGAACTCGACCGACTGAGGCGACGCTTCGAGAATTTGCTTTAGCCCGCAATGAGAACAACGGACGAGCGATCCTGCACGTGATAGCGATCGCCCGAAATGGCGATCGCCCCTTGAGAATCAAAAATATCGTGGGGAGACGGCTTTGACGTATCAATGATTTGATACCATCGCTCGCGACGATCCAAGGGTGGCAGCTCAAATTTGAGCGGTTCCCAAAAGGCATTGAGCATGACATGAAGTCGCTCGTTGGCCTGCGGATGAGCCAGCGTAAAGGCCAGAGTATGGGAATCGTACCCCCAGTCTGGCTGCCCAAGGTGAACCCCATGCCAGATGACGTGCGGACGATACGGATCGTAATTGACTTTAAGAATGCGCTCTTGACGAAACAGCATCAGCGACTGGGTAAACGCAATCAGTTGGCGCACAAACCGCAGGAGATCGTGATGCTTTTCTGATGCATCCCAGTCAAACCAGCTTAAGTTGTTGTCTTGACAATAGGCGTTATTGTTGCCAAGTTGAGTTCGACGAACTTCGTCCCCCATCAGCAACATGGGCGTTCCCTGAGAAAGAAACATCACCGTCAGCAGGTTTTTGATTTGGCGCAGGCGCAGAGCTTGGATCTCTGGATCGGTCGTGCCCCCTTCGACGCCACAGTTCCAGCTGTGATTGTCGTTTGCTCCATCGCGATTGTCTTCGAGATTGGCAAGGTTGTGCTTCTCGTTATAGGCAACCAGGTCATTCAGCGTAAAGCCATCATGGCAGGTGACAAAGTTGATGCTGCGATTCGGCTCTCGATCCGGCTCGGGATAAATGTCTGGGCTTCCCATGATGCGGTTGGCCAAAATCTTGACCGTATCCGGATCACTTTTGATAAAGCGCCGCACATCGTCTCGAAAGGGACCATTCCATTCCGCGAAGCGATCGCCAATAAATGACCCCACCTGATAGAGCCCTCCTGCGTCCCAGGCTTCTGCAATAATCTTGGTTCCAGCCAACGCCGGGTCAGACTCAATCGTCCAGAGAATCGGCGGATCGATCAGCGGTTCTCCCGTGCGACTGCGCGCCAACACAGAGGCCAGGTCAAACCGAAATCCATCCACATGCATTTCAGTCACCCAATAGCGCAAGCTATCGATGATCATGCGCGCGACGATCTCATGGTTGGCTTTGAGCGTATTGCCACAACCGCTGTAGTTGCTGTAGTAGGTTTTATTCTCTTCCAGAATGTAATAGGCGTCATTTTCAAGCCCACGAAAAGAAAACGTCGGTCCCTCATGGTGGCCTTCTGCCGTGTGGTTAAACACTACATCGAGAATCACTTCAATGCCCGCTTTATGCAACGCTTTGACCATATCTCGAAACTCATCAGCAGGCCCCAGCGGATCAAGCCGAGAACTGTAGCGGCGGTGAGGGGCAAAAAAGGACATTGTGCTGTAGCCCCAGTAATTGACTAAGCCTTCTGCCACATCTTGCTCGTCAAACTGGTGAACGGGCAACAGTTCAACGGCGGTTACTCCAAGCCGCTTCAAATAGGGAATTTTCTCGATGAGCCCTGCAAAGGTGCCTCGCTTTTCAGGCGCAACCCCGGAATTGGGGTTCCGGGTGAACCCTCCCACATGGAGTTCGTAAATGACGCTGACGGAGTAGGGGATATTGAGCGGTTCATCGCCCTCCCAGTCGTAGCAATTGGTATCGACCACCACCCCTCGCAGAGCCTGGGCGCAGTTGTCTCCAGCGTGCATCGCCGTATCGCGGTTGTAGTGATGCCATCCCACGACAGAACGGGCATAGGGATCGAGCAATACTTTTTGCCCGTCAAACCGGAGCCCCAGTTCAGGACTGTAGGGGCCATGCACTCGATATCCGTATAATTGGCCGTGGCCAATGCCGCTGACAAACACATGCCAGTAGTAGAAAGTTCGGTGATGGCTCGCATCGAGCGAGATGACCCGTGACGGATAGGCAGCATCTTCGTTGTCGAACAGCAGTAATTCAATCGATGTTGCATTCTTTGAAAAGATCGAGAAGTTAACGCCGTTTGGATAGACGGTTGCCCCAAGTGGATAACTTTTGCCGGGTAGGATGTCAGACCCCATGATGTATAGCTCCGAACGATGGATGACGGATGGCGATCGCCCAATTTTCGGCGTTGCTGATCTAAGGCATTTGCAGGCCGCAGTTTTTTCAATTCATCTCCAAATTTGGCAACGCCCGATTTTCTAGTCTGCCATCATTCTAGAGAAGACGTACGGTCTTCCTGATATCCCGCCCACATAATCAAAGAATTCGCTTCGAGGATGCCCTGTGGGAATGTTTGTTAGCTGTCTATTGCACAGCGCGGACTTAGAGCAGTGCTATAAGATCAAAACTTGCGGCCCTTGGCTGCTCATCGAGTAATGATTCAAGTGACGCTAATGATCGTGCTTAAGATTGTCATCTCGGCGATCGCCCTCTGCTCTCTGATGTATGGCGGGATTTGCCTGTTTCTTTATAAGCAACAACAGCGCATTATTTTCTTTCCATCCCCCACGCTCACCACAACCCCAGCTGATCTGGGGATTCCCTATACCGACCTGTGGATTCCGATTCCTAGTCATTCAAATACTCATCCAGACAATCCACCAAACAATTCACCAGACAATCATTCAGACGCAACGAGCCTTCATGGATGGTGGATGCCCTCACCGGATGCTGACGCTCCTGGACTGCTGTACTTGCATGGCAATGGCGACAACATGAGTGCCAATGCATCCAAAGCCGCATGGTTTCACAGCCTTGGGTTTTCTGTGCTGATCATTGATTATCGAGGCTATGGGCTGAGTTCGGGAGAATTTCCGAGTGAACAGCAGGTGTATGAAGACGCAGATGCCGCTTGGCGATACCTGACAGAGAGTCTTGATGTTGCGCCTCAAAACAGTTTTGTCTTTGGGCACTCCCTGGGTGGGGCGATCGCCATTGAATTAGCCAGTCATCATCCCGACATGGCCGGACTCATCGTCGAAGGCTCATTCACCTCCATTCTCGACATGTCAAATCGCACCAAGAATTACGGGTTCCTGCCCATTGATTTCTTGCTCCACCAGCGATTTGAATCGATCGACAAAGTCTCCGATCTTCGTCTGCCTGTGTTGTATGTGCATGGTACTGCCGACTATACAGTTCCGATGGACATGAGCGAAGCCCTCTATGCCCGCACCCCCGCACCCAAAAAGCTACTCCTGGTGCCGGGCGCTGGGCACAATAATGTTGTGGAGTTTGGGGCAAGAATTTACGAACAAGCCATTCGAGACGTTTTCTCGCTCTGCCATCAGCAAAGTCAATGTTTCTAACTCCAATAAAGCGGTTGAGGAATAGAACGGTAGTGACGTTAGCACCGAGTTTTATTTCTTAATATTTGCTGAGAATCAGCCGCACGAACACTCACAAAAAACTCATCCCAAGAAAAATGATGTGGACTACATTAAGAAGAGTCGGGCATCTTTAGGAAAATTAAGGACAGTTAGGTGCGCTCACACAGTTCACTGATTGTTCGTTCTTTCGACTCACCCTCACCCAATTCTGTACACCATTCTTTATGGCTGAATGAAACCTTGGCATCGCATTATTCCATTCCTCAAACATGCCCTTACCAAGCATGGTGGAATTGACCTTCGTTCGCTTCAATTTCGGATGACCACTGGGGTTACCTGTGTATCAGTGCTAGGCATTGTTGGAGTGTCAGGATGGATGGTGTGGCGATCGCAAGACGTTGTCATCGGGGATCAAAAGCGGCAGATCATGGCTCTCGCGGAGCAAATTCCCGAAGACATTGAGGCGTATGCTGAGACGCTTCCGACTGAGGCGGCTCTGGAAAAAATGGTGATGGTGCGATCGCTCCCCGACGTTTCCATTGTGGTGAGCGATGATCAGGGAGACATTCTTTCACATTCTCAAAGTCCGTGGCACGAGCCACAATTTCTGGTTGAACTGGTGAATATACCAGGTCTCTCAATGCAGCCGAGTGTGTTTCAGACCGAGGGACGTCACTACATTGGCTGTGAGGGACCTCTGACGATTAATGAAGAGGACTTAGGTACACTGCATGTGGCTCTCGACATCACCGAAAGCACCCGAATGTTTCGGCAGTTGATGTTGAGCCTGGGGGGAGCAACGGTGTTGGCGATCGCCCTCATCACAGCGGCGATCGCCTATTACGTGCGACGTTCTGTGCAGCCCCTCCGACACATTAGTCGAATCACCGCCGACTTAACGGTTGAGGATCTGGATCATGTGCAGTTTCACCTGGAGAACGCCCCCAGCGAAGTGAGTGAGCTTGCCCAAACCTGCGAAATCACGCTTCAGCGGCTCGCGGATACCATGACTCAACAACGGCAGTTTGTTCACGATATTTCTCACGAACTGCGCACGCCGCTCACGGTGGTGTATGGATATTTGCAAAGCATTTTGCGCCGCAGTCAATCGCTGAATGAGCTGCAAAAAGAAGCCCTGGAAGCCGCTACCTCAGAAGCCGAACGCACCATTCGGTTGTTACAGGATCTTCTGGATCTGGCTCGGGCCGATAGCGGAAATCTTCAGTTTTCTCTCATCCCCATCCATTTAAATAGCGAACTAGAGCATTGCCTCAAAATTCTCAAGCTCAACCACACCCATCCCGTTCATCTCCATGCAGCAGCGGAGAATATCTACGCAATGGCGGATGCCGATCGATTGAAGCAGGTGATGTTTAATCTGATTGAAAATGCCATTCGGTATTCGGATGAGGATCAACCTGTTGTTGTGAAACTAGCGGAAACGAAGAACAGTGCTATTATCCAGGTGTGCGATCGCGGCATTGGCATTTCTGAAGAGCACCAATCGCAGATTTTTAATCGATGCTATCGGGTCGATGCAGCACGTTCTCGTGCAACTGGTGGATGTGGGCTTGGGCTGTCCCTCGTGAAAACCTTGGTTGAAGGAATGAAGGGTACAATTCACCTCGATTCTCAGCTAAACCAGGGCAGCACGTTCACCATCACGTTACCATCACCCCAACCTAACGACCATGACACAAACCATCGTAGTCGTCGAAGACGAAGAGAAGCTCGCTCGCTTCATTGAAATGGAATTGAAATATGAGGGATATGAGGTCAACGTTGCGAATGATGGGTTGACGGGGCTCACTCAGATTCGCAATGCCAATCCTGATTTGGTGATTCTCGACTGGATGATGCCAGGGATGACGGGGTTAGAGGTGTGTCGTCGGCTGCGCCAAACCGGATCAAAAGTCCCGGTCATTTTATTGACTGCAAAAGACGATGTGAGCGATCGCGTCGCAGGTTTGGATGCTGGAGCCGATGATTATCTGGTCAAACCCTTTAGCATTGAAGAATTGCTGGCGCGAATTCGTGCCCATCTCCGTCGCACCGCCGATACGGAAGAAGAGGTGCTGCGGTTTGATGATCTGATGCTCAACCGACAGACGCGAGAAGTGACTCGGGGCGATCGCCCCATTGAACTCACTGCCAAAGAGTTTGACCTGCTGGAGTATTTGTTGTCCTATCCGCGTCAGGTGATTACGCGCGATCGCATTCTTGAGGAAGTCTGGGGATACGACTTCATGGGTGATTCCAACATTATTGAGGTGTACATTCGCTATCTGCGCCTGAAGCTAGAAGCTGAAGGTGAAAAGCGGCTGATTCAAACTGTGCGCGGCGTCGGCTACGTTCTTCGCGAATAGGATAGTCGGTTTTGGGGATTTTTTAAAAAGTCACCCTAGTTTAAGGGGCGGGCTGCAACAGAAAGTAGTACTATTGACTTACTATCACTCGTTTTTTTCGATACGTGCTTGACCCAACTGAGTAGAGGGACTGAGTAGAGGGCGATCGCGATGACTGACATGGAAGATTTGAAACAACTTGTAGCCGCTGCTGCCACTGCCGCTGAGAATGCGAATGCAACAGCTGAGCGTAGCTTTAGGCTAGCCGAGGATAACCAGCACAGCATCCTTGTTTTGAACCAGCAGATGGTAAGTATGCAACAAATGATGCTTCAAATGCAGGCGGATATGCGAGGCATGCAGGCGGATATGCGGGGAATACAAGTTGACATGCTAGAAGTTAAAAAAGACATTCGAGGGCTTCAGCAAGAAAATCGACGCATATTAGACGTGCTCCTCAATCAAAGGGATGAGCGAGAGGATTAACCGCGACACAATCACCCAGAATTTCGTATCATCTGGAATTCAGAACGGGTGAGGGCGATCGCCCAGCATTGAACGCCAGCAACCATACAGAAATGCCTAGGCAAGACAGTATGGAACGAAGGTTCAATAAAACCAAGTCTTAGTTGGGTGATAGCGGTTTGCAAACGCGTTAAGCACAAATTTGTGAAGCTGTGCCAAGTAAGGGATTTAACCCCCTTGCTCCGTTTTGATTTGTTTGGGCAAACCCTTACGTCCCAACAACGTCAGGGGAGAAGATGGTGTGCAACATATCCAGATGGGAGGCGCAGAGCGCGAATTCGGATGGCGCTAAAAGCTGGCCAAACTCCCGCTGCAACAGCGTCAGCATGTATCGGACAATCTCCCATTGCACATTAAACGTGGGATAGAGCATGACACACAGCGGGAACAACTCTTGCTGAACGACACTCACGTTGTTTTCGAGCAAACACACCCAGATATAGGCTTGAAACATTTCAGCATCTCGGATGCTGGATGTTTTGACCGCTGATGATCGGAGCGCTCCGCTGTAGCACTGATGGTTGGGAAAAGCTTGCAACACCTGATCGACGACCCGATGGGCGATCGCACTGCTCTCAGGAAGAAGGGTGCGAATGATACTTAATTCGGGTGATGCATAGGGATAAGAAGCCGCCGCATCATAAGCCCGCTGAAGCGGCATGTATAGATGATCATCAATGGCTTTGAAATAGAACTGTAATCGTTTCCTCTGAGATGGTTCTAAAAGCTCCAGCAGCAATTGTCCGGTGTAGTGAAACTGCATACTCACGAAGCCAATCACTCTCGGATCAATCGCTGTAAATTTGGCCCGAATCGCTCCAAGTTCAGGGGCAATGTTAACCGCAAAACGCTCAGGGCTTAGTGCGGCGATATAGCTGTTAAAAGCTTGATCAAAAACATGGAAGACGTCTCCGGCGATCGCCCACGGATCAATCGTGTCTGGCTGCAACTGGTGTCGAATGACTTCTTCTGCCAGCAAAGTTTCCGTTTTATTCCATGCCTGAGCACTGACGCTTCGCAACGATTGACGCAGCGTATCTGCAACAGCAGCTCTAAGATCTGCATCATTCTCAGGAGTTGGCTTGGGAGAAGGCTGAGTGACCGTTCGCACATAGCGAACCGCCCACGCCTTAGAAAAAGGCGACAGCGTGTCACCTGATTTCCCTAGCAGTTGCTTCATATTGTCTGAAGCTGATGATTGGGCAGTGGAGTGAGCAAACATTTTCTTAAGCCTGGTTGAACAACCAAGAGATACACATCCAGTTCGCTCGGAAAACCACAGATCACCTTACGCCAATACGAAAACTACGGGGTTCTTTGATACACGTTCCCTTTTGTTCTCCAAGCTTGTACTGATTATCGTGGGTCAGATTTAACATTTGCTTAACTTGTTTACGTTTCTTATCGCTATGACCGCTTTTATTAAGCGATCGCTCGGTGGGTAACGTATGACTTGGTTGTGGAAGTCGCGCCCTATCGAGCACCCTTGAACTTTGCTGGAAGGAGAGAACGCGTTGAAGATTCAAGAAAAAAAGACATTGTTTTAATATTTTCTTAAACTTTTAAGTGTTTCAAGATACAGATTAATTTTATTAAAAATTGACTTTTGAAAGAAAGGGCTAATCCAGTCAGAAATAGCCTTCAATTGTGATTAACCCGATTGAGTTCAAGAATCAAGTTCTTCAGCAGAAAAATTATGATCCCCATGCTGGATTGGGTGTGTTGGGAACGTCGGGCGTAGTAAAAAACGAATAAACTTCATTCCAAAATTAAAGCAATTCTTGCAAACCTATCCTTCGATAGATTTCTGGGGATCACTTATGGGATAAGCGATCCCCAGATTATTTTTTGTATCGATTTCATTGCCATCTCTAGAAGTCGCTGCCATAATATAAGCCTAGACTATTCGATTAGTTACGTACGGACATCGCTTGATTGAAGCACGTGAATTATGTTCATCGTTCTCTAGCTCGCGTCGTAATCAAGTTACTTTGAGAAATTTAGACCGCATATTAATTTCCAAAATTTACGAATGTTTTTGGGATTTCAGTTTGTTCTCTCAGGGTTTAGGTTAATCAATCTGTCTATTTGGACCTGTCGATTTTTTTATTAGGTTTTTAAGATGCAAGTGATTCAAGAGAATATTCAGGTTATCCGCTGTCCGAACTGCGGAAGTTTTGCAGAGCGACATTATTTGACAGATCAGCAACTCACTCAGACGGCCTGCCCATCGTGTGACTACCTCATGGTCACCTGTACGCACAGTGGTCGGGTGGTCGAGGCTTATGCTCCGGGCATATCCATGGTCATGTCCTAGATACATGCTTTGGGTGATTGAAGGGCGATCGCC
>JAYKJC010000310.1:0-2509 GCA_035285885.1 Leptolyngbyaceae cyanobacterium
TCAGTACGAAGGACGGCATCTATTCACAGGCGAAGTTGTCGAAAAGATGCAGTTGAGTCTGCCTCTGCTAGAGTCGGGCATTGGTGCGGTTTCCTACTATGTCAAACAACTGGAAACCATTTGCAAATTACGGGGATTGCATCCCATTCTGGCTCCTCTGATTCAGACCTTTCTCGAAGAAATCCTGTTTGAGCAGAAAACCACCCTATTCGATCCAGCTCTGGTGGCTCGGTTAGCTGATTCCGATGTGGGGGAACACCTGCGGGCGGTGTTTGTGCCCTTGATCCGTAGCCGCACCACCACTACCGAAGAACGGTTAATGGTTGAACCACCCAAATCCCTCAATGCCTGGAAACCCTATCAGGTAACCCTGAGTGAACGTCGTCCCGCCCTGGAAGCGGCAAAAACCCTGTTCAACCTGGTTACCTGTAATCGTGAGTTAGAAGTAGCAGTGGCGAAGTTTTGCGATCGTGCCCCTGATGTGGCTGCCTTTGCCAAAAACGCTGGATCACAATGTCTGCGAGTTGACTATCTGGCAGATGGCGATCGCCTTGCCTTCTATACCCCCGATTTCTTCATTCGTACTCTCGATGGTCACTACTACCTGGTCGAAACTAAAGGACGCGAAGACCGAGATGTGCCATTGAAAGCAAAAGCGGCGATCGCCTGGTGTGAGGCTGCAAGTCACCCTCATCCCCTAACCCCTTCTCCCAGAAAGGGAGAAGGGGAACAAGAAGATACTCCGGCTCCCCTCTCCCAGCTTGGTAGAGGGGCTGGGGGTGAGGGCATTCAATGGCACTATCTCTATATTCCTCAAGGCGTGTTTGAACGCATGGCAGGCGATACCATTGCCGAACTTGCACGCGCCTGTGCTCCTGCTTTGCAAAACCTGCTTCAAGCTGAGGAGTTTCAAGACTTGCCTCTGTTTGTGAATTTGGGACAGGTGGATGAAGAAGCCTCCGCTATTGATAGCCTGATTGATCCAGCCATTCTCAATACGCTGCCTTCCCGCTATCGCCGCGCTGCCGATCAAGCCGTTATGCTCTATCGCTTCTTTGAAAACAAAGAAGGCATGAATTATGCTCCTGTCTTTACCGCCCTACTTGGTTCCATCGATGAAGTGGCGAAAGGCTTCCTGGTGCGGCGGTTGCAACCAGAGATGCCCGTCACCGTAGAAGACCAAAAAGCCTGGTTTACTCCCTACTTAGGTGGTGTAGACCGCAGATCCGAAGACTATTATCGAAAACTTGCCCAAAATCTGAAACGGACGCTGGTGTTTAATAATGGACTGTCGCTGATCGGCTTGCTGCGATCGTGTTTAGACTACGCTCTCAATGACACCACAAAAATAGGGGGGGTATTTGAAGCCTTACAAACTCAGTTGCGATTGCAGGGCGGACGTAAGTTTTTGGAAACCGTTACCCGCATCAATGATTTTCGGAATACCTACATCGCTCACCAGGAGCAGGAGTTGACTGATAAAAACCTGGCTGAGCAGGAACTCAAGATCTGGATCGAGGCATTGCACATGATTGGAAAGTAAACGAAATGTGCTTGCCAAGAAAGATAACCAATCGTTGGCGTAGCCTCTCCGCAGGAGTTTGGAGCCGACCGCCGAAAGATTATCTGTGGGCATCAAAAGTAATCTGGGCGTTGCTGATTCGAGGGATGATTTTTGTAGGGGCGTATGGCCATACGCCCCTACAGTCGGTCATTTGTAAATCCAAAAATGTCTGATTCATCCCCAAATTCAGCAACGCCAATATTTAATAGACAGTATTTTCAGAGAAAGACTAGCAATTCTGCATGAAGCGATCAGCGTCTTCGGTTCCAACCTTCGATTCAATGCTCATCTGTTCACTAAAATCTAATGTGATGAAGACTAATATGGCTACAACTCTTAACAGGCCATCTTCGCTGATTCATGAGATCCAACTTGAGAAGGTAGACAACTAGAATCTCTTCAAATTTAGTGAGTTACTGCAACTGCGCATGGAGAGCCTATCAGAAAAGAAGAAGGCTAACCAAATAACTTCTGATGAAATTGCCGAATTGGATGCGATCGGAGAGCTCGATCGTATTTTTACACATATAAACGCTATGCTTGCAGCTCGAAATGCCAATCAGTGATGAACTTAGGCAAGCGATTCGAGAACGTGCCAAATACGTCTGTGAGTACTGCTATTCACCGGAGCGGTTGAGTGCCAATCGGTTTACCGTTGACCATGTTGTCCCAAAATCTTTATCTGGCTAAATCAAGGCGTTGTTATAGAGGGAACTACCCAAATTAGTTGCGCAACCTGCCTTCGGCTTGATTTGAATGATACCCGTTATCCAGAGGGAGATTCCATTCGAGAGCTTTATGTGATGGCACATGCTGGAGTAACCATCAAAAATCGTGATGTGACAGAAATCGAGTATTAAACTCTTCTTATTCTTTTCATAACCTTAATTTCTTACGATCCGATTCGGAATTTTTATTCCTACTCAGCTTCCATGCGCCGAACAA
>JAYKJC010000311.1:0-5563 GCA_035285885.1 Leptolyngbyaceae cyanobacterium
CTCGTCCACTCCATCCAATCAATTTCAGGAGAATCGTTTTCTGCGATTTTCAGACCAGGAATTTTCAGAGCAGGAAAACGTGAATACCTCAGGCCCAAATGGGAATAACCTGAGCGTAACGAACGCCCCTCGGGTAACCACAGGTGAGCTGTTGGAAAACTCTTCTGAAGATAGTTCTTCACAGGCGATCGATGAAGACTCCCTTGCCGACTTTTGCAAGAGATTTAAGAGCTAAGTAGGTAGGCTGAATCTTTTGTAGAACTGGGTATAGACCAAGGGGCATTCAAGAAAAGCGATAGCGTAACCCATGCTGACGCTGGGTTTCGTTTTTCCAACCGCAACCTACGCCATCTAAAGTTTAATAACGCCCACCTACTTAGCTCAGGCTAAATCAGGCGTCTTAATTTAGAGCTGTATGTCTACAGCGAGAAGTCTAGACTGAACGGCTTCAACTGAACCCTTTAAACCGAGCCACTACAGTACGCGTTAACGTCTTCAACTAGAGGAATTTCTCGCTCAGTAGCGGATTCTAGCTGATTGTAGGCTTCGTCGGCTGCTTCTGCGTCTTGGTTCTTGACTGCTTCGACCAGTTGACGCGTGGCTGCGCTGGTTTCGACATAGAGAGAAATGAACTGTTCTCGGTAATTCTGAAGCGTCTCATCATCGACATCAAGCGCCTCAAGATTAGCCGTTGCTGTTTCTGCGGCGTCAGCAATGCGGAGAAATGCATCTGGATCGTCAGGAGTTGCGCTGCTCGTGACCGATTCCACGCTACTCGCAGCTTGATTTGCAATTTCAATCAGTCTGTTGCACTGAGAAATCTTCCCTTCGCTACAGCTCATTACTGAAACTCCGATAGACAGAATAAGAAATGCTGTGAACACTCGACGATTACGCACAAAAAATACCCTGAACTTAGCTAGCGGTTATTTTTACTTCCTAACTATGCCACAAGACTTGAGTAGACCGTAGACATTTTTAAGGACTATTCAGGTTGATTCCCGTGATATTGAATACGATAAATGCGCTGATTCATTTCTTCTGTGAATAGAAGACTCCCATCTTGCATGGCCAACACCCCAACGGGGCGTCCCCAGGTTGTGGGTGAAGAAGGATCAAGGAGAAACCCTGTCAAAAATTCTTCATAGTATTCTGCCGGACGACCGGACAAATCAAAAGGAACGAACACAAGTTTGTAGCCTGTTGCGGGGTTTTGGTTCCATGATCCGCGAAAAGCCACAAATGCGCCATTGTGATAACGATCGGGGAAGGTCGCACCGTCATAGAATTGCAGTCCGAGAGCGGCAGAATGAGCCTGGAAAAGAACGTCTGGAGTTTGGGTCTGGTTCGCAAGGTTGGGGCTTTGGCTGCGATCGCCCGCCATCTGCCGAGGATCCAGCAAGTTGGGCGATAAATAGGCAAACGGCCAACCGTAGAATTCTCCTTGCTGAATGCGGGTGAGGTAATCGGGGACGAGATCATCCCCCAGCCCATCGCGCTCGTTGACCGTGGTGTAGAGTTCTTGAGTAACGGGATGAAAGTCGAGCCCAACGGGATTGCGCAAGCCGTAAGCAAACGTTTGTTGCTCGCTCCCATCCAGGTTCATGGATTGAAAAGAGGCCCAGGGCAGGGGCTTTTGACTTGCATTGGACTGATGCTTAATGCAAAAGCGCAAGACTCTAGATGCATAGCCTGATGAGGCCAAATCTATAGACAATCTTTAAATGCGTGGTAAATATAAAGTGACGCACGATTCGGCTGCATGAGGTGATGAGGTTCATCGATTGCATTCAAACGTGTATCTCTACACTTTTCCCTAGATGAGTTGCTATGAGTCGCTTTTTATTTGCTACGCTTCTATCCTTAGTTCTGAGTTTGGTGAGTCTAACGGGCGACGCTCATGCCCAATTCGCGCAGTTTTACGCGCCTGAGGCGATCGCCCCTTCACCCTCCTCTCTATCACTGGCGCATCCAACGCTGGCGCATCCAAACGTTTCAACCCCTATTGGTCAATTTGCACTAGGAGATTCCATGTTTTCATTCTCGGGGACACGCCCCAACAATCTTGGCGTTACGGACGGAAAGCTTGCTGCTTGTCCGAGCACTCCCAACTGTGTCAGCAGCCAGGCTCCTAAGGGAGACACTGAACACTACATCATGCCCCTCACCTACAGCAAATCTCCTTCAGAAACGATGGCAGCTTTGAAGTCTGTTATCACCGACATGGAGCGGACAGACATCATCACAGAGAGCGAAAACTATCTCTACGCAGAATTCACAAGTGCGTTGATGGGATTTGTCGATGATGTTGAGTTTTATCTCGACGATAAAGCGGGCGTTATTCATGTTCGCTCTGCGTCTCGTCTGGGGCAATCGGATTTAGGCGTGAATCGCAAACGCGTCGAAGAGATTCGGGATGCACTGGACTCTGTCGCGTAACGGTTGCGTAGGGATCGCGTAACGGTTGCGTAGGGATGGCATAACGCGTAGCGATCGCGCAATGACATCCCACACCGACATCGTGAGTCGATGTTGTGTGACAACTCGTTCCTCAGCGTTTACTCCCTCAGCGTCTAAGCCCTCAGCATCTAAAAGAGTCTGCATCTAAAAGAGTCTGCAACTCTGTCGCAACAACGGCGGGGTGAGGCACAGCGCACCGTGTCCATCCCGCCGCACTTAACCCATGCGCATCGCGCTATATATTTGATATATCTATCAATTAAGGCAGGATAGTGTCATTGATTGGTCGTATCAGTCAATGGGTGATGTTATTCCGTGATGTCATTCGTTGATAATGCGGTAGTTCCTGAAGATTCGTGACAGTGTGGCGTGCAGGCCGTGCCCGCACGCCACATTGTTATCACTTATGCATTTCCGCTGACGATGCTGCTCTGATGTTGCAGGTAAAACCATGTCTTCTGTGGCACTTGAGTTTCTAATTATTTTGGCGTTGGTCATCACCAACGGCATTTTTGCGATGGCAGAAATCGCCATCATTTCTGTGCGGAAGACGCGGCTTCAAGAACTGGCCAATCAAGGGGACGACAAAGCCAGAGTGGCCTTAGAGCTTTCGAATTCTCCCAACCGTTTTCTTTCGACAGTGCAGATTGGCATCACCCTGATTGGAATTTTGGCAGGTGCCTTTGGCGGTGCCACTCTTTCTAAATCGCTCGCGAGTTACATCGCACTGATTCCCGGTGTTGCTCCCATGAGCGAGGCGATCGCCCTGGGCATTGTCGTTGTTTGTGTCACCTACTTGTCGCTGATCATTGGAGAACTCGTTCCAAAACGGCTGGGGCTGAATAATCCTGAAAAGATTGCCATTGTCATTGCCAAACCCATGCACCTGCTGTCGGCGATCGCCTCACCCGTCGTCCATTTGCTTAGCGTGTCTACCGAAGCGTTCATGCGTCTCTTCGGCGTTGAGCAACCGTCAGCCGCACCGCTGGTGACCGAAGAAGAAATCAAAGTTCTCATCCGCCAGGGTGCCGAAGCCGGAATGTTTGAGGTGGCGGAGCAAGACATGGTGGAACGTGTGTTTCGCCTGGGTGACCAAAACATTGGCGCATTAATGACACCCCGACTAGACATTATCTGGCTGGATCTGAGCGATCCCCCCGAAGTGCATCAAAAAACGATGGTCAACAGTCACCATACCCGGTTTCCGGTGTGCCACGACAGCCTCGATAACGTGGTGGGCGTAGTGAACGCAACCGATATTCTCAGCCAGGTGTTGCATGGGCAGTCAATGGATCTGACGAGCCTGCTCAAGCAACCCTTATTTGTGCCTGCCAGTACCCGTGCGTTAAAAATGCTGGAAATGTTTAAGCAATCGGGCACTCATATTGCTTTTGTGATTGATGAATATGGAGTTGTTCAAGGACTGGTCACCTTAAATGATGTGATGGAAGTCATCATTGGCGACATTCCCTTTGCCGACCAACCCCACGAACTTCCGGCAGTGCAGCGAGAGGATGGCTCGTGGCTGATTGATGGTCTCCTGCCCATTGAGAAGTTCAAAGAGATCTTTAAACTTACTTATTTACCTGGAGAAGAACAAAGCAATTATCAAACCTTGGGGGGATTTGTCATTACTTATCTGGGCCGGATTCCCGCGTCTGCGGATCATTTTGAATGGCATAACCTGCGGTTTGAGGTGATGGACATGGATGGGAACCGTGTCGATAAGATGCTGGTGATGCCCAGTCGCCGCCGCACGACAACATTTTGAGAATGCTTTGAGGTTGAGGATGCTTTGAGGACATGTCGAGGCGGCAACGTGCGGCAACCCCTCGTGGGTTGATTCGAAGTGTGTGGATTCCAAAATCTCTGTTGCAGAAATAGTAACCTGCCCGTTTCTCATCGATCGCCTCTGCCATAATGGGCGCAGGTTATTCGTTGAGGCGATCGCCCATGTCCCCATCTCATCCACTTTTCTCCAATTCTGAAACTCACCGCCAGACGCCCTCAGTCTTGCAGCCAATGCCCGCATCATCCACAAAGAAAACGACCCATGCCCCGATGCAGCCCGCCGCGTTTCTGCGAGCTGGGTTGGTGACCGTTGCCATTCTGGGAGGACTCCTGACCGGATGTGCCTCTAGCTACGAGGGGGGTGCCCCTGAGAGCACCGTCCAGTCTGATGCAACTGCTCCTGCGGCGGAGGCTGAACTGATGGCTCAAGAATCAGGAAATGACAGCCCAAACGGGACTGACGTGCCAGAGTCTTTGCCTCAACTGGTGAAGCGGGCAGAACTTTCTCTAGATGTCGAGAATGTGGATGACGCGATTGATCAGGTGACGGCGATCGCCCGTGGCGTGGGGGGCGACCTGCTGATGTTGCAGAATCAAACCCCTCCCGATGAAACCAGCATCCACACCGCATCGATGGAACTGCGGGTTCCCCAAGCTCAACTTGAACCGGCCATTGAGCAGCTTTCTGAATTGGGCACGGTAGACCAGCAATTCTTGACGGCTGAAGATGTATCGTCTCAACTGGTGGATTTTGAGGCAAGGCTTCGCAACTTGAGAAAAGCGGAAGAAACCGTTCTGGGCATCATGGAGCGTTCGGGCGAAGTGGGGGACGTGCTGCTAGTGGCGCAAGAACTGCGCAACATCCGCCAATCGATTGAGCAAATTGACGGTCAGCTCGCGAACTTACGCAATCAAGTGCGGTACTCGACCGTCTCAGTGTTCCTCAGCTCAGATGCAGCTGGAATCCCCAGCCAATCCACTGTTGTGACGCAATTGAGTAGTAGCTGGAGACAGGCGACCCGCTCATTCGGCGCTTTTACGGTGGGGCTAATGCAACTCGGAATTTGGCTACTCGTCTACAGTCCCTATTGGTTGGCGTTTGCAGCCATTGGGTATGGAGCGATCAGGTTAGTGAAGGGCGATCGCCAGCCACCTCCACAAGCATCACAACCGCCCCAATCCTCCCAAGAAACCTGAATCGTAGGAAGGCTAAAGCGCTTGAATCCACTCCTTAATAGTGAAGTCCGTCCAAATGCCGTTTTTCCAGTAGGGATCGCCTTCAATCAGCTCTTTGACGGTGCTTTCATTCTCA
>JAYKJC010000312.1:0-8566 GCA_035285885.1 Leptolyngbyaceae cyanobacterium
CAGGCAAACACCAGTTCGTTAAGCTGTTCTACGTCGGGCTTTTTCTCTGTCACCATCTTCCATGCGGTGGGGTCAATGGGATGGCGATCGCTCTCTTGCAGTAAGAATCCTCCGGCGATCGCCTTGATCGTCTGAGTCGGCCCTGTTTCTAAATCAGGCAGCACCATCACCCGCACATTTTTCTTTTTCGCAAGAACGGCTTTTGCCCCCTCATCACAGCCGGGAGCCACCACACATTCCAGGAAGGTGGTTGTCATTGCTTCAGCCGTTACGGCATCCAGGGGATGATTGAGCGCCACAATGCCTCCAAAGGCCGATACCGAGTCCGCGTCATAGGCTTGACGATAGGCATCGAGCAGCGTGTCGGCCACTGCAACCCCGCAGGGATTGGTGTGCTTGAGAATCGCAACGGTCGGTTGCTCGCCCATGAAATCTGCGATGATAGCGCGAGCCGCTTCCAGATCCACTAAATTGTTGTAGCTCAGTTCTTTGCCCTGGAGTATCTCTGATGCGGCCCACCCGACAGCCGCTTCTCCAGATTGGTACCATGCGGCACCTTGATGGGGGTTCTCGCCGTATCTCAACCGCTGAAGCTGACAGCCGGACAGGGAAAAGGTTTCTGGAATGGGATCTTCGGCCTCGGGGTCAGCGGTGATGTCAGGACTGGGGTGTTGGCTGGCGAGGTAAGTGGCGATCGCCTGATCATAGGCCGCAGTATGCCGAAACGCTTGAAGCGAACAAGTTTGCCGAAATTCCAAACTGGCTTCACCTTGATGTTGCAGCAGCTCCTGGAGATACACCTCATATTGCGACGGATTGCAGAGTACGGTCAGGTGGGCAAAGTTCTTCGCAGAAGCCCGAAGCAGCGTCGGGCCGCCAATATCAATCTGTTCAATGGCCTCGGGCAGCGTCACATCATGGTTAGCAACCGTCTGCTCAAAGGGATAAAGATTAACAACGACCAGATCAATGGGATGAATATCATTTGCCGCCAACTCCGCCAGGTCTTGTTCCATGTCTCGACGCACCAAGATCCCCCCGTGGATTCTAGGATGCAGAGTTTTTACTCGCCCTCCCAGAATTTCAGGCGATCCGGTGTAGTCTGAAACCTTGGTCACCGGGATGCCCGCCGACTGAAGCGCTTGCGCTGTTCCCCCGCTACTGATGATGTCAAACCCAAAGTCGCTGACGAGGCGTTGGGCCAGTTCAACAATTCCGGTCTTATCAGACACACTCAATAGCGCACGCTTTGTCATCGGAGGTTCCTACCTGTGCTTCTATCCACCCTAACCAGAATAAACCAACTCCTTCACTCTGGTCTGTTTCTGGGCGATCGCCCAGAAATTCTCATTTTGAAAAACTTCGCGCCCTATCGGCGCTCAATTGTATCGGTTCAGGGGGCAAAACGGTCACCGCAAGTGACCGTTTTGCCCCCTGAATTCCCATCATGAAAATTGCTGGCGATCGCCCAACAAACGCCCAACAACGGTTATGAACAATCTCGGCTAATCTTCGTTCCACTGGGCAAGGTGGTCTGGCAGAGCCTCGCGCCCAACAAATCAACATCACCCAGCTTGGCATCGGTCAAATCAACCCGACGTAGATTCGCTCCCGTCAGGTTCGCTCCTCGCAAATCTGCCCCCACGAGGTTGACCCGAGGCAGCGTCGCATCGCTTAAATCAGCTTGCCGCAAATCTGCCCGATTTAAATTGGCTCCTCTCATAAAGGCTTGAGACAAGTTGGCGCGGGTCAGTTCTGCCGATGCAAGGTTGGCCTCATTGAGATTGACATTTCTAAGATTGGCATTTCTGAGATTGGCCGACGTGAGATTGGCCCGCCGCAAATCGGCCCGCCGCAAATCGGCATCGCGGAGATTACTGCGACTCAGGTTCGCCTTCGCTAAATTTGACCGACTCAAGGAAGCTCCCACCAGATTGGTGGATTGCAGATTGGCGCTGTCAAAATCGACCCGTTGCAGATTCGCTCCGCTGAGAAATGCTTCCTGCAAG
The DNA here is from genome assembly GCA_035285885.1 of Leptolyngbyaceae cyanobacterium. Classification (GTDB taxonomy): domain Bacteria; phylum Cyanobacteriota; class Cyanobacteriia; order CAKZMO01; family CAKZMO01; genus JBCCWF01. The sequence goes on from JAYKJC010000312.1 coordinate 2,010, forward strand.
CTTGTCCGCACGAGAATGGCATCATCGAGTTTGGCGTTGTTGAGAACCGCTCGACGCAGGTCGGCATCCCCGATGTAAGCCCCCTGTAGATTTGCATTCACTAAAATTGCGTCTGTTAACTTGACGCCACTCAGCACCGCATTGTCTAAATCTGCCCCCGTTAAATCGGCGAACGACATATCGGTGCCGCTTAGAACGGCTTCAGAAAGAGTAATCCCACTCAAGTTTGCATTGTAAAGATTTCCGTTGCGCAGACTCGCATCAGATAAGTTGGCATCCACTAAATCACTCTCTCTTAAGTTGACTCTATCGAGATCGCAGCGATCGCACACGCCTGTTTCGAGGAGCCGATTCACCCGATCCACCTTAGCGATGCGGTTAGTGAGCGACAGGCTAATCACCAACACAATCAGCGAGAAAAAAACAGCAAGAATAAAAAACGCACGGATATCCCGTTGATCCAGCTTCCAGGCGGTCATGACCGTTCTCTCAACTTAACGCTCTACTTATACACTAATTCGCATCTGGAACCGCTGATGATTTAGACGAGCCTGTTGAAACGGGCGTCGATGGGGGACAAACCGATGGATACGTTGAGCAGTGCTCACCCGCTGTCGTTGATAGTGAGCTGCTTCTGAGAGGCCAAGATCACCTAGAATTTCAAGCGCAGCAAGCTCTCCCGTTTCGCAGGCCCCTTCCATGTAACCCGCATACTCCCATGAACAGTGTTCTCCCACGAAGAAAAGATTCCCCACCCGCTCCGCAGCGGCGTTGTAGAATCGCGTCCAGTCACCCACCCGATAACAGCTATACGAGCCTTTGCTGAAGGGGTCTTGGTTCCACGACGTGACCCTGGCCGGACGGTCATAGTGAACAGTCGCGACACCGGGAAAAATTTGGTTAAATTGCGCCACGAACTCTCGTGCCGCTTCCCTGGAGGTCATGTGTTCGAGCTTCAGGCCATGCCCTCCCCCAGTGTAGTTGGTGATAAGGCTGGCGCGCCCTTGACTGTAGGTACTTTGGCTTGCTTCCCAAGTATTTTGAAAGCCTGCATCTGTAAAGAGGGAGGCGGTTGAACCGTACTGATTGGCCCAGGGGCGATCGCCATAGGCGGTGATGAGTTTTGCATTCGTCGCATTTGCCAGGGAGGCGATCGCCAATTGCTTAGCCGGAGGGCAATCCACATCCATCACCACATCTCGCAGGGCTGAAAACGGCAGTGCCAGAACCACCCGGTCATAGGTTCGTTCAACCGTATTCGCATTCGTGCGCATTGTGACCTGATAGCGCCCATCCGACTGCTCGCGCAACGCCTCTAACACCGTGCCTGTGAGAATTGCCCCGTCCAGCGACTCTGCCATCAGGCGAGGCAACTGATCGTTGCCGCCTCTGATGTGATATCGCTCGTCACTTGCCCCAAAAACACTGAACTCACCGGGTTCCGTCCCGATGTACCACAGCATATTTAAACAGGACTGTTCGTCAGTATCTAACCCATATTCTGTAGTGTAGGCCACGTTAATAATCTTGCGGATGGTCTCACTGCACGGAATCCGGTCAAGATACTCGGCAATCGACACGTTATCCAGCGCTACCGTGGGCGGATCCACCCGGTCATAGCTCTCAAAATTTTCAATTGCTTCTAAATCAACCGTGACCTGCTTAGCAATAGGTTCAAACTCTTGCACCAGTTGAAGCGTAGAAATTTTCCGCCCCTCAAAAAAGAAGGTTTCCTCGGTCAAGTCAGACTGAGCCGCATGTAAATCAACAAGGTCTAGCCCAAACTCCGCCGCTAATCCCTGGATATACGCATGGTCAGAATTGATTTTCTCGCCGCCCATTTCAGCGGAAAGGGATTCGCCAGTGAGGGCTGAATCAAGCACATTCAAGGCAAGATGCGCCGTTCGAACTCGTCCCCCCACATTGCTTCGGGCTTCGATGATGTCTACAGGAACACCCGCTTGCCGGAGTCGATAGGCAACGGTTAAGCCCCCCAGTCCTGCCCCAACCACTAAAACAGGCGATAGGGATGAGGATTGGGCGATCGCCGGTTTCAGGTGATGGTGTAAGCCAAGGGCGATCGCCGTGCCCGCAAGAAAGCCCCCCCCTTGCAGCAATCTCCGGCGAGAATAGCGAGGAAATCTTCGTTTCCCAGCCGCAACCATTTCCACCACTTCATCCGCCGGAATACCACTTCCCTGGGACATCTTCGACATCCAGTAGGCACGGCGCAGCACATTCATCAACTTCGATCTAGACATAGCACCAAGATTCTTGCGATGTAAACGAACCCTCGTAACCCGTTAGCCCAGAAAGCCACGCTCAATTTTAGTCTGTGACACGATTATCCATTTAGAAGAAACATGTCTTTTTATGACTCCCGTTTTACAGCACTGCAATCACTTTGCTCTGGGCACTAGAAAATCCGGAGATTCAGCGCAACACCTTTGAAGGAACGATAATGCCGTCCTGACTGCCCCACTCATGACCGACGTTTTCATCTCCTATTCTCGAAAAGACAAAGCCTCAGAGAAAACTGTTGGAATGAATAGCCATTTCTTGATGGGTATGCCTTGACGAGCGCGTTAGCCGTTGAGGTATGGGAATACTCAGGATGAGGATGCTGAAAAATTGCGCTGTGGGCATGAACTGCCAATATTGTTTCAATAGATAGTATTTATCGACCGTTACGACCACCCCGGCATCAGTGGTCTAGAATAAAGTTACGATCTGTAAACTAACAATCTGTAGATATTGTTAAGAGCTTGATCTATTTCAAAAGACAAAGTGGAGGTCTGGAGTGACTCGCGATGTTTCGTCTCAGTCAGAATCGAACGGATATTCACGGAATGGTGTGGCATCGCAGGAAGAATCGTCGTCTTCGCCAGATGAATTAGAGTCTCGCAGTTCGTCGCTACAGGATGCGGGGGCGGAGGATGAAGGGCGATCGCCCCAAAGCTGGTTCTCAGGAAAAGTCGGCCTGGCCATCGGCTTAGCCGCAGGTCTCGCATTAGGCATGGGAGTTTTAGGGCGTCGTCCAGCCCCCCCTTCTGAGCCTGCGACAGAAGACGTGGCAACGGAAAGCATCGCTCCTGCACAAAGCGTAACGGTGGCATCGGTTGAGGCTCGCCAGGTGAGCCGCACTTTGGAAGCGACGGGAACCGTCACAGCCTTTGACTTACTGCCTATTTTGCCGAGGGCAACGGGCTTGCAGATTCAGCAGGTGCTGGTGGACGAGGGCGACAGCGTCACTGCTGGACAGGTGATGGCCGTGCTCGATCGGTCGGTGCTCGAAGCCCAGATTAGTGAATCACGGGCTGAGCTAGAAGCAGAACGGGCACAGGTGCAGCAACAGCAGGCTGTTCTAGTCCAGGCTCAGGCTCGACTGGCCGAAGCCCGAACCAACCTCCAACGGTTTGAGTCGCTCTCGTCAGAAGGGGCGGTGAGCACGCAAGACTACGACACCCGAGCGACTGCCGCCGCCACCGCCCAAGAAGATGTGCGGGTGGCAGAAGCCAATGTCAATAGCGCCCGAGCAGATGTCCGCAGTCAAGAAGCTCGGGTTCAGCAATTGCAGACTCAGCTGGAGCAGACGTTGGTGAAAGCTCCCGCCAATGGGCTGGTCGCTGAGCGCATGGCGCGGGTGGGAAATGTGACGAACTCCACTACCTTGTTTACGATCATTCGCGATCGCCTCCTCGAACTCCAGGTCAACATCCCCGAAACCCAACTCCCTGACATTCGCGTGGGTACCCCCGTGACCATCACCTCCGATGCCGATGAGCGCATTCAACTCCAGGGACGAGTCCGAGAAATTTCTCCGTTGATCAACAGCGACACTCGAGAAGCCATTGTCACCATTGACCTGCCGCCCTCGAACCTGTTGCGTCCAGGCATGTTCTTACGGGTCTCTATTGTCACGTCATCTTCTGACGGTCTCACCATTCCTGCCGAAGCCGTCATTCCCCAGTCGGGCGGAGACGCGCGGGTGTACCGAGTTGTAGAAGGCGATCGCACAGAAGCCGTGACGGTCACCCTCGGTGAGCTACTAGACAGCAGTGACCCGACCCGTTCTCGCATCGAAATCCTTAGTGGCCTGAACCGGGGCGATCGCGTCGTCGTAGACGGAGCGGGATACCTCAATGATGGCGATCGCATCACCATTGTCTCGAATTAAAGATCAGGAATGTTGGATTAGATCTTAAGTCTTTCAGGCTTGAGATCTAATCCAACAGTCCTGATCTTTTCACCCCATCACTCTCCTGACCTCCCTCACTGACTGAACCCATGAATCTTTCTGCCTGGTCCATCAAAAAACCGATTCCCACGATTGTGTTGTTCCTGGTGCTGACCCTTGCGGGGTGGCTGGGCTTTACGCAGCTTGAGATTGACGACACGCCGAATATTGATATTCCAGTGGTTCAGGTGACGGTGACGCAGCAGGGTGCAGGGCCAGCAGAACTGGAGTCTCAAGTCACGAAGATCATTGAGGATGCGGTTGCAGGGATTGGGAATATCGACAGTTTGACCTCCACGGTGAACGATGGGGTTTCGACCACGATGGTCAACTTCGACTTGGGAACCGATAGCGATCGCGCCACTAATGATGTGAGAAATGCGATCGCCCAAATTCGCCAGGACTTACCCCAAGACATTAACGACCCGATTGTGCAGCGGCTAGAGTTTGCAGGCGGCACGGTGATGACCTACGCAGTGGGTTCAGATCAGCGCTCGGTAGAAGAACTGAGTGACCTGGTCGATCGCACCATCAGCCGCGCCCTGCTGGATGTAACGGGCGTGGCTCAGGTGCAGCGGGTTGGTGGGGTTGACCGAGAGATTCGTGTTGATCTCAATCCCGAACGTTTGCAAGCCCTGAACATCACCGCCACAGAAGTAAACGACCAAATTCGCGCCTTCAACATCAACTTACCTGGAGGCCGAGCGGATTTGGGCACAGGCGAAACCAACATTCGTACCCTGGGCAGTGCCCCAACGGTTGAATCGTTGATGGCCTACGAAATTACCCTCCCTCGCGGCAGCAGCGTTCCGCTCAGTAGCTTGGGAACGGTAACCGATAGCTTTGCTGAACGGAGCCAAATTGCCCGATTCAACGGCGAACCCGTCGTGGCGTTCTCAGTGCTACGCAGCACAGGAGCCAGCATTGTGTCCGTTGAGGAAGGCGTCCGCGCCAAGGTTGAAGGACTCAAGCAAACGCTGGATGACGACATCACCCTGGAGTTGATTGTGACTCGCGCAAACGATGTGCGAGAGTCCTATCAGGCTACCATCGACGCTCTGGTCATTGGCGCATTGTTGACTGTGGTCGCTGTAGGCTTTTTCCTCAAGGATTGGCGACCCACGCTGATTACGGCAGCCACGCTGCCGCTGTCCATCATCCCGACCTTCGCAGTGATGCAGCTGTTTGGCTACACGCTCAACGGCATGACGCTTTTGGCACTGGCGCTCGCGGTCGGCATTTTGGTGGATGATGCGATCGTCGAAATTGAGAACATTGAGCGCCACATTAGCATGGGCAAGCCGCCGATGCGAGCAGCGCTGGATGCTTCGGCAGAAATCGGTCTAGCCGTTGTCGCTACGACAGCAACCATTGTGGCGGTGTTTATTCCTGTGGCTTTCATGGGTGGGGTTCCGGGACAATTCTTTCAACCCTTTGGGGTCGTTGTCTCCGTGTCGGTGATGTTCTCAACGCTGGTGGCTCGGACGATGACAAACCTGTTAGGGGCGCGATTGCTGAAACCGAAGCAACCCAAAGCAGCCGAGCAACTAGCTCCATCTGGAATTGATGATGCAGCCTCTCGTCGCTCACGTCCGGGTTTTTATGAACGAATTCTTGTGTGGTCACTCCGTCATCGCATTGCAACCCTGGTGATGGCGATCGCCTTTTTCTTCGGTAGTTTGCAGCTTGTCCCGTATATTCCCACCGGACTCTTCGACAGCGGAGATACAGGACTATCCACCGTTTCTGTAGAACTTCCCCCCGGAGCAACTTTAGAAGAAACCGACGAAGTGGCTCAGCGTCTGACATCACTCATTCAGGAGAATGAGGCAACTGCCTCGGTGCTTGTAGCTGTTGGTCAGAGTGCGGGCAGTGAGGGCTCGGCGCGAGGTGTGGATCAAGCGACGGTGTTTGTGAACCTGAAGCCCGACTCCGAACGCGACATTTCTCAACAAGACTTTGAAACCCAGATGCGAGAGCAGTTTCAGAAAATCCCTGGAGCACGCATCAGCTTCGAAAGTCAAGGAGCTGGAGGGGGCGGCAAAGATCTGACGCTGGTGCTCAAGAGTGAGAACGCAGACGAACTCCTCGCTGCTTCCCGAGCCTTAGAACAGCAAATGAAGTCGGTGCCGGGACTGGTGGAGGTAAGTTCCAGTGCCAGTCTGGTGAAACCCGAACTGTTGATTCGTCCCGATCCTTCACGAGCAGCGGATCTCGGCGTGTCGGTGCAGGCGATCGCCCGCACCGCATCTCTGGCCACGTTGGGAGACATCGAAGCCAACCTGGCAAAATTTGACCTCCCCGATCGCCAAATCCCCAT
>JAYKJC010000313.1:0-4185 GCA_035285885.1 Leptolyngbyaceae cyanobacterium
CCCCCCAAAAAACAACTTTTAAAACAGACCCTAGGCAAAAATATTAGGCAAAAATATTAGGCAAAAGAATTCTCGCGATCATACCCAATAGAGCGGATCGCAGATTTTTTCCATATATCACCCTAAAGCAGATAAGTCACATTTTTTGCGTATACGCTTTTTGGGATGAATCGGCAGAATTTTTCCATATGTTATCTGAGCCACGGATTTTTTAGGGACAGGTATTGCCAACGATGGTGGGCACCGCGCCTGAATTCCCTTCACATAGAATTGACAGGAGGTTGGCTTCGCCGTTAATCGCACCCACCCAGACCTGGCCCGCAAATCCGCGCATGGTTCCAGCGCCGTTGGGTAGCGCTGTCGTCGTTGCGAGTTGATTGATGTTATCCCCTACAGAGGTGTAGGTATAGTGTTGAGTCGTAACTGGAATGCCAAGGGATAAGTTGGGCAAATCTCCAAAGGAGTTGTTCTGGAGAAAATACGCTTGCTGTCCCTTGTTAATCGATGAGACGTAACTGCGTGCTTCTGACTCTCTGGCACGGTTAGCATATTGCAGCATCGAGGGTAAGGCGATCGCCGATAGAACGGTAATCACAATGACCACCACCAGAACTTCAATTAATGTGAAGCCCTCCATTGATGAGGATGGCGATCGCCCGGAACGAATAGAATAAAAAATAGAATTTAGAATCTGTAACCGCAAAGTCTGAGGTTTCATGAGCCTTATTTGACCCCGAAATTCGCTAGGATGTAGTTTGTTGCAAAGAGTATCAGAACGTATTAGATGTAACCAATTACTTCTTCTCTAAGGGGAAACACTATCCGGAAAAATGCGGAAGACAAACTGAGAAAATTTGAAAGAAAAATTAAAAATTAGAACTGGCGTTTCTTTGGGAGTGCCAGAGAAGAGTTTCAGGAATGCAGTTGCACACTGCGATATACCCCAGTCAGTCGCTATAGGAAAGGGGTGTAGGCAGGTCTATCATCTAACCTTCACCGCAACGCGAACGGTCTTGAATCCCAAAGCAATTTTTGGGAACCCGCACGCCGCACGGATTCCCAAAAATGATTTTGTCTTATTAGCCCTTTGTGGACATATACAGCGCTATGCGCGTTGGTTAGGGACAGATGTGAGGGGCGCGATGCGCCCCTCACATCTGTTTTTGTGCTGAACGCGGTTGCAAACCGCTATAGCATTGTGCTTGAAGCACTATCAAAGGTGACCCAGTCATCGGGTCACCCCACCGGAGATTAACGCTTTTCAAACTGTTTGGAGCCAAACATCATTTCCCAACTCTTGTCGTCCATTTTGACGTTGTTGTTTTCATCCTTGAGCAGGTTGAGTCCTTTCTGAACTGCAGGACGAGCGTTAATTGCGTCAAACCAGCGCTTTACGTTGGGAAAGTCATCAAAGCTATGGCCTTGAGTTTCGTGAGAAATCGTCCAGGGGAAAATCGCCATGTCTGCGATCGAATAGTCGCCCGCCACGTACTCGACGTGGGCCAGTCGGTTGTCGAGCACGCCATAGAGTCGTCCCGCCTCATTGGTGTAGCGGTCAATGGCGTAGGGAATTTTTTCTTTAGCGTATTTGCGGAAGTGGTGGGCTTGTCCAAACATGGGGCCGATGCCGCCCATTTGGAACATGAGCCACTGAATCACAGTATAGCGATCGCGCATATCCGTGGGATAAAACTGGCCTGTCTTTTCACCCAAATACATGAGAATCGCGCCCGATTCAAAGATGGAAATAGGCGCACCCTCCGGCCCCTCAGGGTCAACAATGGCGGGCATTTTGTTATTGGGGCTAATTTCTAGAAACTCGGGGGTAAACTGGTCACCCGCCAAAATGTTGATGGGGTGGGTGGTGTAAGGCAGTCCCACTTCTTCAAGCATGATGCTGACTTTCCAGCCATTGGGGGTTGTCCAGTAATACAAATCAATGGGTTGTGTCATGGGTGATGACTCCTATGAATCGGTGGGCAATGGGGCTAATTAAATCGCTGTCTTATACCCTACCGTTTTTGAATAAGCGCAGAATGAGAACGCGAAACAAGCGGATTGCCGAGAGGCATTCAATGTTCAAAGCTTACCCATGACCGTTGAACGGTACAGGAACGGCACAAGAACGGCACAGAAACGGAACAGAATTAGAGGTCATACGCCGGGACATGACGGGCTAACCCACCGAAGGCGTCTAACATGCGATCGCGCCAACCGTAAATGGGATCATCAGCTTCAAGTAAGATAACGGGAGACATGCAGCGAGCAATCTGAAACCGCCCCAGGAGAATGTAGTCGGCAAAGGCAGGGCGATCGCCCGCTAAGTAAGGCGTGTCTTGCAGCGTGTTTCGCAATGGCGTCAGCGCTTTACGAAAGGCTTCGAGGGCTTCGGCCTGGTCTCGATCGGCAAATTCCTCTAGGGTCTTACCCAGCTTCGCTTCACGGGTTGACCGAAAATACTCTCTGTCCTTCTCATGAATGTTCTTAAAAATATCCAGGATGATGAGGGGAAAGAGGAGAGGAGGTAAGACTGATTCATCCCAGTGCTTGACGAATAGGGTAAGAGAACGACTTGCTGCATCGCCCAAGAGAGATGGTTTATCTGGATACGTTTCATCTAGATAGTTCGCAATCTGCCAGGAATCAACTACTGTGCGATCGCCATCCACCAAAACGGGAACGCGTCCCTGATTGGAGAACGCGATGATGTCTTTTTCCGTAAACCGCACCGGAAGATGCTCAGCATCCAGTCCTTTGTGGGCAAGAGCCATGCGAATGCGCCAACAAAAAGGACTAAAGCGGCGATCGCCTTCTGCCGCAGCAAGTTCATACAGTTTGATCGTCATCAGATAAGAAATATCCTTAATTGTTACGAAACAAAACAACCCACAACGCTTTGTATCTAACCCTCGCCATCACTTTTCAGGCTGGGTAACTTGAAAATAGAGTTAGGTATAAATGCTCATGAACGAATTCGATTTAGCACTGTTCTCCTCTTTAATGCAGGTTCTTCCTCAAATACTATCTCATCACCCCTGTGGTCTGTATGAGCTTGCCCAAGAAGCGGCTCAACAAATCCACGCTCCTGTTCAAGACGTGCTAGTCCCCTTTAATGAAGCGCTGACGACCCTCAAAGAAGCTGGAAAAATTTACTATGATCGAGACCACAACCAGCTTTCTTTGCAAGCCTCCTAAGTCCTTCCGAGATGAACCTGACGTTTGTGTCAATGGGGGCATTCTGCCTGCATTGACACAAAAATTCTCAACATAACTCCCATCAAAATCCACTCTTTTTTAGCCAGTAGAGTATCCTGACAAGGAATCGACATCATATATCGGTTTGCAACCGCATTCAGCATAAAAACAGCTGTGTGGGGCGCAGTGCGCCACACAACTGTACGTAGCCAACGTGCGTAGCGCTGTACAGACGATTCAGGGAGCATGGGCAAATGAAGGTGTGGGATCCAGCGGAAACTCGGAAAAAGTTCAATCTTTGTCTTTCTGAAGACGAAAAACAAACCCTTCGAGCAAAGCTGGGTGAGCCTGCCGACGATGGGCACATCTATGCGGATGCTGTTTTTGAGGGGGGTGGCGTCAAAGGAACAGCCTTTATTGGTGCTCTCAAGTGCTTTGATGATGTGGGCATTAAATGGCGGAAGTTGGCAGGCACCTCCGCAGGGGCGATCACCGCCTCCATCCTGGCAACCCAGCGCCCAATGGACGAGCTAGAAGCCATCATCAGTGAACTGGATTACAACACGTTCCTGACTCAGAAAAATCGGTTTATTTTCAACGGAAATCCCGAAGACGATCTACAAAACCCAGTCTGGATGGGACTCAATCTCATTCTGGCTCGTCAAAAAGGCCAATATTCATCAGAGCCTTTCTTTGAATGGTTAACACAGGTGCTTGGCGAGGATATTCAGACCTTTCAGCCCTTCATTGAAACCGATCCCGACCTCCCCTGGTATCAAAAGCGTGACTTGAGAATCGTCGTTTCCGATATCAGCCGAAAAGAAATGGTGGTGTTGCCCACAGATTTACAGGACACCATTCGGTACTACCCTGGAGAAGCAGCCGAGCTTGAGATTCGCTACAAAAAGAACTTTTTAGTTGCTGACGCCGTACGGCTGTCGATGTCGATTCCATTGTTCTTCGAGCCGGGGGAACTGTGGCGAAATCAAT
>JAYKJC010000314.1:0-11841 GCA_035285885.1 Leptolyngbyaceae cyanobacterium
TAATGAGAACGCTTACTGCACAGCTCCCTATAACTCCGGCTAATCCTAGATGCGGTTTCACGGTTCTCTCCTCTCCTCACACGGTAAGATTGACGATTTCGTAACGCTGCTTAAGTATCGATGCCCAATATCGGGGCTCAAGTATCGGTGATTTCTAAATTTCTGGCTTGCTCAGTTGGGCGATCGCTCAGCTTTAATGCCCCTGAATTGCTCAACTCTCTATATCAACTCACTGAACTCAACTCACTAAACTCCAATCCACTAAACTCACCTCACTACGTGGACTCAGCATCAGCTGGTTCTTCAGGCTGCCCTTCTCCAGCTTCTGCTCCTTCTGCTCCCTCCGCTCCTTCTGCTCCAGGTGCCGCCGGGGGAGGCTCGTCCGATGGTAACAACGCATTGAGCTGAAACGAGGTCACAAGTCTTGAGAAAGCTTCTCCTTCAACAAACGTTCCATCTTCCTCAATCAGCCACGTGCGGTTTGCTTCTTCCAGGCTTGTCGTGAAATTTTCCATGGTCAGAAGAGGCTGCAAACGTTCCATGCTTCTCAGAATGGACTGTATCTGAGCAAAACTTCCTTTTATTTCTACGTTGTACACCTGTCTCTCAAGCCGACCGTTCACAGCCTCGCCAAGTGATCCATCATTGACCACCCCAGACTCCTCTTCGACCAACTCAAACCGAGATAGAACAGCACGACGATCTTCTTGCTCGATTCCGGCATTAGCCGACTGGACACGAGCGTTAACATCGAGCAGCAGCGTCTCCAGACTTTCTTCATCCGCAAACAGCTCTAGTACGTCGGCCTGAAGTTGTTCTGCAGCTTCTCGCTCTGCCCGTGTTTCTGCAATCAGCTGCTGCAGTTCTTCGGTGTCACTCAGCTGCTCTTCCCGCTCCCGAATCTGTTGGCTCAGATCCGCCTGCTCTTGAAGCTTTGGCTGAACCAGGTTGAGGAACGCAAACGCCGCACCACCAATTAAAAGAACGGCTGCAATGACGCCCAGCACAACTGGCGTGAGCTGGAGGCCAAAGACCGTTGGAAATTGCGACTCTTCTTCAAATTGATCCTCATCGGGTATAAAATCGCCAGAAACAGTCATGGTTGTAAGGCTCCTCTATCCTGCAATGCTCGAATTCGTGATGACAATCCCACCGCCAATGTATTTTCCAATTCAGAAATAAGCTCAGATGCGGGCGCGTCGGTCATGGTTGCTCTAATCTCATATCGCACCACCTGCGGAACGCGAACTTCGATGCCAGAAGGCGACCCTTCGGGAAAATCAAAGTTGTCTGGGAAGTCAACTAAGGTGGCACTCTCTAATCGAGTGCTTTCTTCGTCTAAGAAGGGCGATCGCGACAAGACGAGAACAAAGTCATTTACATCGTCAAATGAATTGGCAAATCCGCTGACCGTAATGTCTCGGCTCTCTTCCTCTGTCCCCTCCGCTTGCTCAATAGACCGAATCTGGACACCACTGGGCACTGTGAGGCTGAAATTTCGCATCAGAGCCGACCAGGGACGAATCTTATCGAACACAGTGGCCAGCGCCAGCGCCTCGTCTCTCGCTTGCTGAGCCAGGGCTCTTTCTTCGGCTAGCTGCTGCTGAGCCGCCCCAACCGCTTGAAGCTCAGTATCGAGTTCTGCAACCCGACGTTGTAGAGCTGCATTGCGGTTTTGCAAAAAGATCCAGCCCCCTAAAACCAGAGCAAGAGGCACCGCTCCAACGATGACGCCCACAATGGCTGGCGTCCAGTTGACCGGCCCCCCGGTAGCCGCAGGAGCAGACTCTATCCCAGAGGGACGCTCTTCTCGGTCATTCAGGAAATTGATATCAAGACTATACATTGTGTCTCACCATGCCTCCCTCAAACCCAACCCAATCACAACACCAAGCCCAGGTCGTTGAACTTCTGGGATGGCTTCATCACTCACTTCTAATGACAAAGCTGACACTGGGTCTACTCGACTTGCAGGTAAACTCAGGCGTTGTGCAAAAAACTCATCCAACTGACCAATCGCTGCACCCGGCCCTGCTAACAAGAGCTGAGCCACTTCCAAGTCTTCCCCTTGATTGAGGTAGAAATCAATGGAACGCCTGAGTTCATCCGCCAGCTCACCCAAGATTCTCAGCATGGCTGCCGTACCGGGATTCGTTCCTCCAGGCATCTGGGGTGCCCCCACACTGTCCATGGGAGCTACGGGAACCGTCATCCCTTGCAGCAACTCTGTGTTTCGAGAGGGCGGCAAGTTCATCGCACGACTCAGGGCCGCTTGAACTTGAAAGGTGCCAATCGGAACGGTTCGTGAGAACTGTGGAACGCCATCAATAACAATCGATATTTCGGTGCTCTCGAATTCAATATCAACGATCGCCACGGCTTCTTGAGGTGTAAATTGGCGGAGCTGCTCTCGAATGGTTCGAATTAGAGAAAAACTGCTGATTTCGATAATGTTGACCCCAAGCCCCGCCTGTTGAAACGTATCGAGATAGGAATTGGTGACTTCTTTGCGAGTCGCAACGAGCAATACTTGAACTTTTTCAATCCCGTCTTCATCGACAAAAAAGCCAAGCTTTTGATAATCTACGTCAGCTTCTTCCCTGGGGAAAGGCAAGTACAGCCCAGCTTCTTGGTTGAGAACCATCTCACGCAGTTCCCGGTCATCCAACTCAGCGGGCACAGGGATGATTCGTGTAACAGTGTCTCTTCCTCCAGGAATTGCTGTCGCGGCAGCCTTACACTTGATTTTGTTTTCAGACAAAATCGACTGAATAATCTCCGCCATTGAAGGAGCATCTAAAATCTGCCCCTCTTGAAAAATTCCTTCTGGAACTTCTGCCGTAGCAAATTCTGTTAGCTGGAACCCCTGTCCCTTACGTTTTAACTGAGCCACATTAATACGATCGGGAGATAGCTCAATGCCAATCCCTTTGGATTTTCCTGATAAAAGACCTGTTAGAGCACTAACCACAACTTACACTATCCACTTTGAATTTAGAGATAAGGGTGATGGTTAGTTTTTGGAAGGAGATGAAAATCATCTGCACTTGCAAAAACTAAATTCTACAACTCGAAACAATCGAGATACTAAAACCAGACTTGGCCTAAAAAGCTAATTTAATGTAACCCAAAAAGTTGAAAATCGGTAATTTATGACCATCATCGTACCCAACTTAGTTGAAAATCGTAACGCTGGGTAAAAATAAATAATCTTTAACCGATGCCATGCCTATTTTTTTTGGTCCATAAAGTAGACCCGTGTCAAGCTCATTTGACCCGGAAAACTTCCTCAGAGAACTCTTCCTGATTTATATGATCTAATAAGTGGACTTGCTAAGCGAATGCCCTGTGTGCATGAGGACATGTTTTGAGTGTGTGGAAATGCGGGCAACCTGCCACGCTCACACAAAAAAACTGAACTAATTCATAGGGTGGTTGGTGATGCGCTAAACCTGGAACACAATAGCAAGCTCTTTATTCTCCAAATGGGAAACTTTCGGATCGGGACAAAATGACACACGGCAACAGGAGGGGCATCTGGATGCCCCTCCTGTTGCCTCCCTCTCTCTCTAATCTCTCTCAAGCAATCTTCCATCCAACCGAAAACTCCACCCAGTGCCCATTCTCGTACGGTTGAGAATGCGCGTTCCTGAACACCGCAAGGGACGTAAGGTCACTGAGAAAAAAATTGGGAGTGAGTGTTACAAAACAGACAGCACCAATTTTGAAGTGTTACGATTCTTACAAATCTGACCCCTTCCAGTCAGATCAGCATCTCTCCTGCCGACGCTCATTTCAATCGCGCATAGACTTATGTCATCAAAAACTCATCCGTCAGTTTGGCAACGGCTTCGTTCCTGTGAAATTAGCTGTGAGCAGGCACTTGACAAGCTTATTAGCTCGACAGGGAAGGTCAATCTTCTGTCACTGGACAGGGACCTGAGCCTCCGCTTTTTGAGAAATTTCCCTGACCCCAAAGCACTACCTCCTGTTGTTCCACTTTTGCTGTGGCGCAACTGTTATTACTTGGGCAGTCCCTTTCCCCTGTCTGATGAGCAGATTCAAGAGTTGGGCGATCGCACCCTGACCGACATCAAAATTCTCACAATTACTGAAAAGTCCTATCGCTCCTGGGTTCACCTCCACTTTTCTAATCTCCAAGAAATCCAGTCATCGAAGCTCGTCAATCCACTCACGGGCGAAATCGAAAACGAAGACATCAGCGAGGTTACCGAGCTATATCTCTCGAAAGCGGCTGATCAGATCAGTCGCATCAAGACCATAATTTCCGGCGCATTGCGGAACCGAGCCAGTGACATTCACCTGGAACCAACCGCAGATGGGTTGCTGGTTCGCTACCGGATTGACGGTATTTTGCGAGACATCACAACCCTGCCGCCGGAAATCAGCCGTCGCGCGGTCGTCGCCCTCAAAGTCATGTCTGACATGGACATTGCTGAAAGTCGTCGTCCCCAAGATGCCCGCATCGGTGAACGCTACTCATCAGGACAGGGATTCGATGTTGGGCTGGATATGCGGGTCAGCACTCTCCCCTGTGTGGGGGGCGAGAAGGTTGTTATCCGGCTGCTTCCCCAGGAGAATCCCTTTTCTAAAATTGAAGAACTTGGATTTACGCCAAAAGCGCTGAATATCTACAACAATTGGCTCAAACAGCCCCAGGGCATGATTATCTTCACGGGGCCGACAGGGTCGGGGAAGACCAGTACGCTTTACACCAGCTTGCAGCGGGTTGCGACGGAGTACGTTAATGTCGTCACGGTCGAAGATCCCGTCGAGTATGTGCTGCCTCGAATTACCCAAACTCAGGTTCATGAAGCCGCTGGCATGACCTTCGCCGCCGGACTCAGAGCCATTTTGCGCCAAGACCCCGACATCATCATGGTGGGAGAGGTACGCGATGAAGAAACTGCCGAAACGGCTGTGCGTGCTGCCTTAACCGGACACCTGGTGCTTACAACTCTGCACACGAATGATGCGGTCAGCGCAATTCCTCGTCTGAAAGACATTGGGCCTGACCCCAGTCTGATCAGCGATGCGCTTCTGGGAATCGTGGCCCAGCGACTGGTGCGACAGGTGTGTCCCCACTGTGCAGAACCCTATACCCCGACAGATTCAGACCTTAAACTTCTACGCCTGCCCCGTGAACGCGCCCGTTCAGAGGACTGGCGCATCGGAAAGGGCTGTGCAAAGTGTTTTCATTCTGGATATATGGGACGAGAAGCCATTATTGAGCTTCTCAATGTGGATGATACGGTTCGTCAAATCATTTATGAAGGGACTCTGACCCAACTTCACCATTATTTGCAAGAAACGGGGTTTGAATCCTTTAGAAAAGCGGCGATCGCCAAAGTAACCGCAGGCATCACCACCATTCATGAGATTCAGCGGGTCTTACCCTATAGCGCTCTTCACCGGAAAACGTGGGCTCCAGGGGTCGCAGCTCCAGCCAATCAATATCTCCAGGCCGTGGAATCATAGGTGATAGTGGCTTGGATGTGGAGGACTTGCGTAAGTCTTGTGTATATTACGACTCGCCTTCTGGCATCTCGCAACAGGGAGTCACTGGAAATTGAGTTAAATCGTCCAACTGTACAGAAGGCAGAGCTAACAATTCATTCCACGCTGAGCGAATTACTGCATGATCAGAATTGGCCTGGAGTGCTTCTCCCAACGGGGTCAGCGCATCGTACCAAAGAAGGCGATCGGCAAAGAATTGACTTTGCTCGACAGGGGGCATTGCATCGAGCCCTTCAGCACTTACATCCGACGGTGTCTCAACGCGCTGAATCCATCCGCCTGCAAACGAAGGAACTTCTTGACGCAACGGATCATTGCAGTAAACCAACACATACCAGTCGTAATACAGATTGGGCTCAAGTTCTACCGATTCTGGAATCTGAATTCCATACACGCCAGGATCAACCGTTGCTGTAAACGTTGCTTGATAAAGCTCGTCACCATTCTCTTCATTGATGGCAAAGGTGACTGGGCTCTCTTCATCTAAGGCATAGGGCACGTAGACCCAGACGGTCGGTTGAGCGTGAATCGTCCGTCCGCCATAATCAGCCCCAAGAGGCGCGATGGGCATCATTTGATGTTCTGGTACGGCGCATCCGCCGCGCCGACTTGCGCCGCCGACACGATTGCCCGATCGCCCAGTCTCACTGAAATCAGGAAGAGCTTGAACCTCATAGGGGAACAGCACAAGGGCACTCCATCCAGACACCATCACTGCGCTAAGGCTCAGCGTACGAACCAGTAGCGCGGACATAAAAGGTTTTTGCATCAGGTTTTCTGAAGTGATCGAGGGGTTTGAGGAGTTCGAGATTTTCGAGCGTGTCATCAGTCATCTCCAGGGTGAGAGCATTAATGAAAATCTTACACATGGGCACTGTGTGCGCTGGTTATTACAGTCCGTGGGGGGCGACGCACCTACAGACTGTTGTTCTACTTAATGCGGTTGCAAAACCGCTACATCTGGATTCATCGTGACTCTGCTTCGCTTCGCAAAGAAATGGCGATGTTATTTCCGTTTTTGCCAGGAACACCAATATTTTCTTGCCAATGTAAACTTTTGTTTTTCTTCGGTGGTCACTGAGTTATTTTTAAACCCTTCTTTACCTCGACATAAACATTGAGTGGGAGTATTTATACGGAATTTGGGTCATGAATCGTAATATCTAATGATTTCAAACTACGCATCTGCTAGAAGGTCTAGATGTTTGCAAAGGTCTAAGGGCACAGGTTTTAGAAATGTGCTTCTGTCGTTTGCAATTGCAGCTGGCACCTCTTTGCTGGTTGGAGCCTATCAGCCTCTTCGTGCAGAGACAGAACTAATTGTTATAGACATACCACTCTCCGAAAGAGTTTCCAGCTTCGAACTTGTTTCCAGCTCAGAGCAGCGCATTGCCAACGAAATTACACAGCTTTTCCGTCAGTCATCAGGAGTAGATACGGTTCAGGTTTCCGTTTTGACCCATCGAAACGGAGAGGTCATTCCTCTGATGACAACCGTCGTATCACGTAGTCAATGGCAACAGTTGCCTCAGGTCAGTGCTTGGACGCGTTACAACAATCCCCAAGCACTGCTAGAGAGGCATGACCAAGAGCGAGTTGTTGCGCTTTCGCCGACGAGACCTGGCGGAAGTAGAGGAATTGGATTGCAAGATACGGCGATCGCCCAGCTAGATCGCGACCTTGATGAAGGCCGCCTGTCAGGTGCGGCAGCTCAGCGTAATCTTAGCGACCTGGATTAAGTGGTTAAGCCTCCAGATAGCGCGTTGAAGAAAGTCAGGTATTGAAAAAAGTGTGTGAGTAACCAGCGGGGCTGCTGGATGCTGCGCGTCAGTGCGATCGCCCCCAGAGGTTAAGGCGATCGCCATAACAAGTTTCTCGTGAGAGAAAGTTCTACTCCTTGAGTAGGAATGCTGTGCCCAAGTCTGTCGAAGACGAGCGGAATCGTGTGCTCGTCTCCGTCGTTCAAATCAAGTCGTTAACAAACAAAGAGGAGATGACCGGTGGTTCAAGATATTAATGACAACAGAGTCAGTAATAAATCAGGTAACCGTCCATTTGAGGATGTTCTCAAGGCTCGTATGTCTCGCCGTAGCGTTCTTGTTAAGGGTGCGGCCTTGTCGGCTACTGGCTTTTTAGCTGGAATTGCTGCTGATAAATTATTCAGCAAGCCTGCTGAAGCTGCTTCAAGTTTCGATACTGCTGTGTCTCGTAGCATGCAGACCACTCTTGTTGCTCGGGCAAATGGAGAATTGGTTGGGTTTAATCCCGTTACCCTGGCTGATGCCGCAGCAAGCGATGCTAAAACTCCGCTAATTTCACCTGACTACGAGTACCAGGTTTTGATCCCCTGGGGAACTCCACTGGTTCCCGGTACCCGTGAGTGGGATGGCGATCCTAACAATCGCCCAACCTCTGGAGAGCAGAAGAATATGGTGGGCGCAGGTCACGACGGTATGTGGCTCTTCCCCATCAACGACAGCAACGATAACGGCGTACTCTGCATCAACCATGAGTTTGCTGCGAACGAAGCCGTTTATGGGTTAGATCGAGCTGCTGAATTGGCCGCAGATATTACGTCTATCACAGCTGAAGAAGTTCTTCGTTCTCAGTATGCACATGGGGTTGCCTGTGTTGAGATCAAGAAAGTAGGTACGAAGTGGGAAGTTGTCACAGGCAGTGGCAAGAATCGCCGCATCACTCCTGATACCCCGGTTGAGTTCAGTGGGCCTGTCGCGGGTAGCGAGTACATTACTAACCCTGCGGGTAATGCTCCAAGAGGTACTGTAAACAACTGTGGAAATGGTTGGACTCCTTGGGGAACCTACCTCACCTGTGAGGAGAATTTCAACGGCTACTTCGGTGCTACAGGAGCTTGGACCCCGACCGAAGCCCAAGACCGTTATGGCTTCAGCGCTGGTGGTTTTGGGTATGGTTGGCACGTTCAGCAAGAAAGATTCGACCTTTCCAATCCTAACTATGCAAACGAAGGCAACCGTTTTGGCTGGATGGTAGAAATCGATCCGATGAATCCATCAAAGCCTCCTGTGAAGCGTACTGCAATGGGTCGCTTTAAGCATGAGAGCGGTAACGTTGTGGTCGGTAGTGGTAATCGTATTGTTGTCTACATGGGTGATGATGAGCGCTTCGACTACCTTTACAAGTGGGTGTCCAATGGTTCTTGGCGCGATATGCTGCGTCGGGGTATCAGTCCTCTCGATAAGGGCGTTCTCTTTGTTGCTCAATTCTCTGAGAATGGCCGAGGTGCGTGGTTACCTATCGAGTGGGAATCTAGCGGTCAACTGCGGAAGCGGTTTAAGAATCAGGCCGAGGTTTTGGTAAACACTCGTATTGCGGCTGACATCTTGGGTGCAACTCCGATGGATCGTCCTGAGTGGATTACGAATGTTGGAACTGATGTTTACTGCGTTATGACCAACAATAGCCGACGGACTGAGGCTTTTGGCCCTAACCCTCTGGCTCCCAACCCCGATGGACACATTGTGAAGCTGAAGACGACTAGAAATCATACTGGTCGTCAGTTCACCTGGGAAGTTGCATTGATTTCTGAAGATACTCATGGCACTGAGAGCAGCATTGCTTCTCCAGACGCAATCTACGCTGATCCTGAGGGTCGTCTTTTCATCGGAACGGACGGTGGTCAGAAGGACGGTTTGCAAGACCAATTATTGGTGGCTGACCCAACTCAGCTTGATGCAAATGGTCGGATCGCAACCCTGAAGCGCTTGTTCGTGGGTGTTGAGGGTGATGAAATTACAGGTTGGGCGACCACTCCTGACTATCGGACAGGGTTCACCAACATGCAGCACCCTGGTGATGGAGACCCCTCCAGAACTAACTTCCCTGCTGCAACAGACGGTGTTACAATTCCTCGCGATTGCACCATCGTTATCACTAAGAAAGATGGCGGTGTTGTCGGTAGCTAGATAATTGGTCTACCTTCCGAATAGATGAAGGGGTGGAGTGACCAATCCCTATCCGCTCTACTCATTCATCTAGCGGTTTGCGACCACGTTAAGCACAAAAACACATGTGTGGGGCGCGTTGCGCCCCACACATGTGTACTTAACCAACGCGCATAGCGCTATCAACGTGAATCATTCAACCTCAATTGGTGCAAGAGTCGTTCGTGGCTCGGAGCCGATTGGGGTTTCTTTTTTGTTGGCTAGTGGTTTATTGGCTAGTGGTTTATTGGCTAGTGGTTTGTTGGCTAGTGGGCGATCGCCTGAGCCATACTAGACACACTAAAGGTCTGGTTCTCGTCTCTGGTTGATCTCCCATGGCGCTTCCGTGTAGCATTCGACAAATTCAAACCCTGGTGATGGCCTACCATCCCCTAATTGTGATTGAAACGGTTGAAGAAGACCGGGTGCAATCGCTTCTCAAGCAAGCCACTCAGGAAATGCAGACGAGTTTGTTTGAATGGTCTGTAACGCAAGGACTGGTGCGATCGCCCGGCACCTATGACGCTCCCTGGATTAACGAGTGTGCGCCACCGGGAGCCAATAAACCTGTTCCAGTCGAGAACACAGCAGACCCTGAAGGATTGCTCACCCATCTTCAAGACACAGGGCAAAAAGCGATTTACCTCCTCAAAGACTTTGCCCCCCATTTGGATGACCTCGTTCTTGCCCGTCATTTTCGTGAGGTGTTGCAACTCTTTGCTCAAACCCGTTCTGCCATTGTTCTCACCGGAGATGCCATTACGCTGCCTAGAGAAATTGCGCATACCGCTGTGTTCTACGATTTGCCGCTGCCAGGACGGGATGAGCTGTATCAGGTGGTGTCTGAAGTGGTGCGTAACCTCAAGGCCAAGAACCGGATTCAAGTGTCGATTCAAAAGCATGAAGTCCCGATTCTGGTGCAGGCTCTAATGGGCATGACCCTCAAGCAAGCCAAACAGGTCGTCGCCTATGCGGCACTAGAAGACGGTGAGATTTCTGTTGGGGATGTCACGAAAATTCTGCATCGCAAGTCTCAGGTGATTCATGAGGACGGGCTGCTGGAATATTTACCTGTGGAAGAGAACTCAGCAGAACTGGGCGGATTTACCGGACTCAAAGATTGGCTCCAGCGGGCCAAAGTAGGGTTCAGTCCCCAAGCCAAGCAGTTTAACCTCAAACCTCCGAAGGGTGTGTTGATTGTGGGAATTCAGGGCTGTGGGAAGTCGCTGGCAGCGAAGGCGATCGCCCGTGAGTGGCGCATGCCGCTCCTAAAACTCGATGCCGGAAAGCTTTACGACAAATACATTGGCGAATCCGAAAAGAACTTTCACCGGGCCATCAAGCTGGCAGAATCGATGGCTCCAACCGTGCTGTGGATTGACGAAATTGAAAAGAGTTTAGGGATGAGTGGCGGTGACTCCGATGGAGGGTTGAGTCGCCGTTTGTTCGGGTCATTTCTCACCTGGCTTCAGGAGAAATCGCAGGATGTTTTCGTCGTAGCAACGGCCAATAATCTCTCACAAATTCCACCTGAGCTATTACGAAAAGGACGGTTTGATGAGATTTTCTTTGTCGATTTGCCTGATGATGTTGAACGGGAAACGATCCTCAATATTCACCTTAATCTTCGTAATCAAGATGTAAATCAGCTGGATATGAAGGCGCTTGTGTTGGCAACCGATGGATTTAGCGGAGCTGAAATTGAGCAGGCGGTGATTTCAGGACTCTATCGAGCCATTTATCTTAAGCAAGCGTTGAATACGGACTTGCTCATTCAGGAAATTAAGTCCACTGTGCCCCTTTCAGTGTCGCGTCGAGAAGATTTGGAAGAGTTACGGGCGATCGCCCAGGAACGATTCGTTAGCGCGAAATAATCCACCAATGATGACGGGAATGTATTACGCTCGGAAGCGTTGGTTGTTCCTTGCGTAACAGGTCTATGAGTCATCCCAACCGAGTTTTGGTGTTGTTTGCGCATCCTGCCCTGGAAAAATCGCGTATCAACCGTTATCTCTTCACCGCGATTCAGAAGCTAGAGGACGTCACCTGTCACGATCTCTATGAGGCGTATCCCAATTTTCATATTGATGTTGAACGTGAGCAGAAGCTTTTGCTAGAGCACGACATCATTGTGTTTCAGCATCCTCTGTACTGGTACAGCAGTCCCGCCATTCTCAAGGAGTGGCAAGACCTGGTGTTGGAGTATGGGTTTGCCTATGGCCATGAGGGTACGGCTCTACACGGCAAGAAATTTCTTACCGCGATTACCACTGGGGGAACTCGGGATGCTTACTGTCGGCAGGGCTATAACGTTTACTCCATTCGTGAATTGCTGCATCCG
>JAYKJC010000315.1:0-10316 GCA_035285885.1 Leptolyngbyaceae cyanobacterium
AAATCCGTGAATTGCAACCTTTGCCATATTTCCTCTTATTTCGAATGAGTATCTTTGCTGGTGTCTGTTGGCCTAGAATTCAGCTTCTTTTTGAAGCAACTCTTCAATGGTCAAATCGAAACGAGCCTCACCATCAAAAACTGTTCCAACTTTGCGGTCTATTAAATGACTGAGCACAAGCTTGTAGCCTTCTTCAGGCAGCGCTGTATATCCTGCCACTGGTACGATATAGCGGGCATGGATCAAGTAGTAGTTAACAAATTCTTCTAGCTCAGGTTTTTCCTCTAGTGCATCGACGCTAACGTAGATGAAAAGTGGACGCGTTAGGGGTTGGTATTCACCGCTGCGAACCATGTCGTCGGATGGAACAATAGGCCCCTCACCATTATTGATGCCTAGGGCTTTCAGCGCAGCCTGACTTTCTTCGTAGTAGGCATAGCCGAAATAGCCGAGGCTATTGGGATCGATGCGAACGCCTCTTACCAGTTCTGTGTCATCTTCGCTAGCCGTATAGTCTTCTCGACTCGCACCAGATTCACCAACGATTGCTTCGGTGAAGTAGTCAAAGGTTCCAGAATCAGACCCTGCACCATAAAGGTTGATCGGCTCGTTTGGCCAATCTGAACGAATCTGACTCCATTGGGTAATTTGACCTTCTGCTGCTGGCTCCCAGAGCATTTTCAGTTCATCAATGGTAATGTCATCAGCCCAATCGTTGTCTGGATGAACGGCAACCGTCAACGCATCGAAAGCGACAGGCAACTCAATATATTCAATGCCCGCTTCCTTACAGGTGGTCATTTCTTCTCTTGTAATGGGTCGGGATGCATTGCTAATGTCTATTTCACCTGCACAAAACTTGCGGAACCCGCTACTCGTTCCAGAGAAATCAACATTAATGACAACTGAATCATCTCCTTTCTCAAACAAATACTCCAATGCCATTTCTTCTGAGATGGGATAGACCGTACTCGATCCATCCATCGTAATAATGGTTGCTGGAGATGTTATGTCTGCTGATGCAGGTTGTGTTGATTCGATTGGAGCAGAACAACCAACACCTAAGAATAAAAAAACAAAGGCGATCGCCCGCGCTGGAGTCGATGTAAACATAGCTGCCATGCCTCTTAAAAATGCGAAGATGCTATGTTTATTATCAAATCAAATTTATTTGATTTGTCAAGGCGCATTGGGATACATCTAGTCAACACATAATTATGTTTGCAGCACTTTTTATGTGGCCACACAGCAATAACAGTTGTTTGGCAACACTCTCATTCGGTGCTAAGTTAGATGTCGATATATCAACTTTTCTGGTCAGGATGCAAATCTTCTAGAGATGTATGCGAGCTAGCCGGAATGAGATCTTTCAGTGGCTTGTGTCCCTGTCCACTGAAAGAGACGAGGAAGTTGAGCCAAATCCAACAGATAGTTGATAGCCCAAACGACGATTTCTCCAATGAGTATGATCTGAATCCAATGGAGGGTGGGTGATGCGGGCGATCGCACCAGCAAGAATCCTTCGTAAAGCTGCCATAGCCGATAGGGCACATATAGGTACGGCACCATGACCCACACCACAGACTGAAACCGCCGCAGCGTTAACGATTCAGACACCACCTGAAGAATCAGCATCACAAAGTAAGCGGTCAGCACCATCCAGACCGTCCGATAGCCATGCCACACACTCCAAATGAGTACCGCGAGGGGTGGGATGCTGCCGAGAACGATTACCGAGCCAAACCACAGCTTGAACCAACCCGGTAGCGGTTTAGGCAACTGAAAGGGGGTGACATTCCGCCAAGCCCATCCTGACAGGACAAGAAATCCCGTAGCGATCGCAAAGAAGAGTCCGTTTTCAACTAAAAGGCGTAAACCAATGTCCATGGGCGATCGCTTAATGATGACAAGATCCCGACGTTAATCAGCTTAGCGGGTCTCCCAGCCGAACGATCTATATCGCTGGTGTGACAATCAGAGCGGTGTTGAGTAGGTTTGGCTGTGGTCTGGCTTTGAGGGGGCGATCGCCCCCATCACTCCCTTTTCCTTCTGGACGGGTGCTTTGCACTTGCTCTGCTTCAGCAAGACTGCGAAGGTCATCGGTAACCGTGGTGAAGGTAAGGATTTGAGCCGTAGGTCAATTCACAGCACGTTCAGTACTCAAGCAAGATCTCGATGCATTATTCCACATGAGACTTGGCGTATTTTTTGGAAAAAGACGCCGCCGCCAATACCCAATAAAAAACCTGCCACTTCGGACAGGTAGAGCTGTGCAGATTGTGTCGTGTTATGGAGGGAACATCCATGAACACATAAATAGTACTATTGAACCATAAAAAAAGAAAGCCCTAAATGAAAGCGCCTTGCAGAGCAAATTCGCAAATGAAGGTACCCAGTGGGATGGGGTATCGACCTGGGCGTTATTGAATAAAGGTGCGATCGCCCACAGCACACATCGCTTCCACAGGCCGGATACGCAGGTCAGGACGGCATTCTCATTATGAAAGGCTCGCGCCCTATCGGCGCTCACTTGTATGGATTCAGGGTGCAAAACGGTCGCTTACGGCAACCATTTTGCACCCTGAATTTTCATAATGAGAATTGCTGGGTCGGAACGGCAGGCTGTTCGCTACACTGCACTCACTCCTTTACTGAGTCGCATCCTTGATGACGAAAGGTGTGAACGCCTCTTATGCTCCTGTGCCGATTGATCTGTCATCGCTGACGACGACAGTACAGATGACGGAGCAGATGACGGAGCAGATGACGGAACAGCAAGTTTACACCGTTTGCCAAACCCATCTTTCCGTAAAACTGTTAAAGAACATTGAATCCTTTCATGGAGTAGCAGTTCTCTGAGTTAGATTGAGGCTGTCAACTAACGATACAAAGCCGTTTTTAGTTTCCATCTATCGAGTGCCCCTTGAAATTGGCCGATAGGCTGGAACATCTCAACCGTCGCACCCTTGACTGGGTTAAGAGCTGAAGCATCGAGCCCACCGTTTCACTGTTTTAGACGCGTAGTCAAGGAAGAAGGGTGCCTTATAACAACGCTTATTCGTAGCTCTGCGTTTCCTACTGTGATTATTCATCTATCAATTCAATCATCATGCCTGTCGATACAACGGTTCTGATTTGGTTAGTGGCAGGGATCATTCTCTGCATTCTCGAATTCACAGTGCCTACTGCATTTGTAGAGTTCACGATGGGCATCAGTGCCATGATTGTGGCGTTTGTGTCTATCGTGATGCCCAATGTCGGGTTGCAAATCGCCCTGTGGATGTTTCTGTCAGTCATCTTCACCTTGGCGTCTCGCCGATTTGTTCCCCCTTCTGGGCCTTCGTCAATTGAGTATGCAAAGGAGGCGAAAACCCTGACGGAGATTGTTCCGGGGGAGGGCGGCAGAGTGTTGTATGAGGGAGGATCATGGCAAGCCCGATGTGGTGACCAGAAGATGGCGATCGCCCCCGACCAGACGGTGTTGGTCATTGCTCGTAAGGGAAACACGCTCATCGTCATGCCTGACACGCTTGAGTGATGGTCAGTCACCCACCCTCGTGGGTATTCTTAACTGTCTGCACAAGGGTTTGAGTTGAATTTGAATTGAATTTGAATTGAAATGAAATGATCGGATGTGGGTGGTTGAGAGATGATGAACTGCCTTCACCCAACATTTGAAGGTCTACATTGGTATGGAGGTTTGATATGGGTGGTATAGTCTCGTTTCTGATTTTTGTTGCTTTTGGCGGATCGGTCTTATTTGGCTCCGTTCGCATTGTGCGAGAAGGGAACCAGGCTCTGGTTGAGCGCTTAGGAAAATATTCGGGGCGAAAACTCGATCCGGGGCTCAACTTCACCGTGCCGTTCTTTGACAGCGTGGTGTATGAAAAAACAGTTCGTGAGCAAGTTTTGGATATTCCAGCCCAACGATGCATCACCCGAGACAACGTGTCGATTTCTGTGGATGCGGTAGTGTACTGGCGAATTATGGACTTGGAGAAAGCGAGCTATAAAGTCGCCGACCTCCACGACGCAATGGTGAACCTGGTGTTGACCCAAATTCGTGCAGAAATGGGCAAACTCGAACTGGATGAAACGTTCACCGCTCGCTCAGAAGTCAATGAAGTGCTGTTGAAAGAACTCGATATCTCCACCGATCCCTGGGGTGTGAAAGTCACGCGGGTGGAATTGCGCGACATTATTCCATCCAAAGAAGTGCAAGACTCGATGGAACTGCAAATGGCCGCAGAACGCCGCCGTCGCGCCGCGATTCTGACCTCTGAAGGGGAGCGAGAATCAGCGATCAACACTGCTAAAGGAAAAGCAGAATCTCAAGTTCTTGAGGCTGAAGCTCAGAAAACCGCTGTTGTCTTAAAAGCGCAGGCTGAGCGCGAGGCTATCGTTCTCCGAGCCCAGGCTGAGCGGCAAGAACAGGTGCTCAAAGCCCAGGCCACCTCTGAGTCGTTACGGATCATCGCTGAAACTCTCCGTACCGATCCCCACGCTCACGAAGCGCTCCAGTTCCTCATGGCGCAGCACTATATCGATATGGGTGTGGATATTGGCACCAGCCCCAGCAGCAAGGTCATGTTTATGGATCCCCGCAGCATTCCCGGAACCGTTGAAGGGCTGAAATCCATCATTGATGGCGATCGCGCCTAGTGGCGATCGCCCCTCACGGTTTGAACAATACATAGAATCTACACGTAGGGGCGAACGGTGTTCGCCCCTACGTCTTTATTAAAGCGTGTGCAAATAGCTTAAGCACAGGCAAGGGGCTTAAGCCCCTTGTTCACGGGTTGCTTTTGTCCGTGACCCATTAGCAAACTGCTATAGGTCTACTTGGGCAAATCTTTATGGGTAAACGCCCTGGCATTCGCCCCAGAATAATCGGCGGCACGATGCCCGTTTCCCACCACCTGGTATTTATAGGTCACTAACCCTTCCAGTCCCACCGGGCCACGGGGCGGCATCTTCTGGGTGCTGATGCCCACTTCTGCCCCAAATCCATAGCGGAACCCATCGGCAAACCGAGTGGAGCAGTTATGAAACACGCCTGCCGCATCCACCTGATCCATGAACGTTTGGGCGGCGGCGGCATCTTCCGTCACAATGGCGTCGGTATGGCGTGACCCGTAGGTGTTGATGTGGGCGATCGCCTCCTCCATCGAATCCACCACCTTTATTGACAGAATCAGGTCACTATACTCCGTGCTCCAGTCTGCGTCTGTCGCTGCCCCACACTCAATCACCTGCTGAGTGCGATCATCTCCTCGCAGCTCCACCTGTTTGGCTTGAAATGCGGAAGCCAGTTGAGGCAAGATGTGTGCGGCGCAGGCGTGATGAATCAGCAACGTTTCAATGGCATTGCAAGCAGAAGGATAGTCCGTTTTGGCGTCAAGGGCGATCGCCACCGCCTTCTCCGCATCCGCCGCCTGATCAATATAGAGGTGACAAATTCCATCGGCATGCCCCAACACCGGAATGCGAGTGTTGTCCTGGACGAACCGCACAAAGGAATTTGACCCCCGTGGAATAATCAAATCCACATCGCCTTCCAGCTCCAGCAGCGCCCGCGTTTCTTCCCGCGTTGTCAACAACTGCACCACATCTGGACTGACGGGTGACCGACCCAAGCCACTACAAATCGCCTTGACAATGGCCGCACACGATCGCACCGCCTCGCGACCTCCTTTGAGAATCACCCCATTTCCAGACTTGATGGCCAGAGACGCAATCTGCATCACCGCATCCGGGCGCGACTCAAAAATCACCCCCAGCACCCCCAGCGGACAGCTCACCCGCTTCAGCACCAGCCCGTTATCCAGTTCTCGATGAATCTGCACATGTCCCACCGGGTCTGACAACGTGCCCACACTACGAACTCCGGCGATCGCCCCCTTGAGCTTTGATTCATTCAGCTTCAGCCGACCATAGAGTGGTTTTGCCAACCCTTCCTCCAGTGCCGCCTGACAATCCGCCTCATTCGCGGTGATGATTTCTGCTGCATGGCTTTCAAGGGCTTGGGCGATCGCCTCAATCGCTGCATTTCTCTCTTCTGTAGATAGCACCGCCAACTGCCGCGCCGCCTGCCGCGTCTTTTGCGCAATTGCTTTGAGAGAAGGAGTCGAAAGCGAAGAAGCCGTCATAGTCATGTCCCCGTGTCTTCTGGAGAATTAATCTTTCTCTACTAGAACTTACGCAAGTTACCTATACATCGTGCTTTTTTCGAGTGGTGCCCGGCACCACCCGACACCAACCGCAAAAAAGCGCAAGTCCTAATCTACATTATGCCGGAGCAGGTTATTTTACGGGCAATCTCTTCCTTGCTCGAAGCGATCTTCCGTACCAAAGAGCGCACAGTTGTGTGCTCCTTCGTGAACCAAGTCTGGTGAACGTCAATGATCCTAGAAAATATGACTAAACCAACAACATTGTGAGTTAATCTGGTGTCTGGAAATGTAGAGCAGTTCAGGAGTAAATCGTTGGAACGTACATTTATTGCAATCAAACCCGATGGAGTCCAGCGTGGACTGGTTGGAGAAATCATCCAGCGCTTCGAGAAAAAAGGCTTCACCCTCGTCGGTCTCAAAGCCATGAAAGTGAGCCGCGAACTCGCCGAAACCCACTACGGTGAGCACCAAGGCAAACCCTTCTTCCCTGGCTTAGTGGACTTCATCACCTCTGGCCCTGTCGTCGCAATGGTCTGGGAAGGCGAAGGCGTTGTTGCTTCGTCTCGTAAGATGATCGGCGCAACTAAACCCCTTGAATCTGCACCCGGCACCATTCGTGGAGACTACGGCGTCACCGTCGGACGCAACATCATCCACGGTTCCGACGCACCCGAAACCGCTCAGCGTGAAATTGCCCTCTGGTTCAACGAAGACGAACTCGCCAGTTGGGAACCCACCCTCACCACCTGGATTTACGAGTAATTCAAAGCGTCATTTTGATTACATATCAAATTGATCAGATATCAAATTTTAGACCCGGAAATTGCTCTTAATGCAGTCTCCGGGTTTCAGTTTAAGGATGGGAGCTGTTTACCGTCGCCAAACTTAATCAGCAGTCGTAGTATTCTGGCAGGCATGCGAGATTTGTTACTCTAGATTCAAAGGTCTTCTATGCCGACAGCAAATCAAGCGATCGCCTGTGTGCGAGTATGTCAGATGCTTTCCAGTGGCTATCAGCCGATTTATCTCCTGCGATACAACCCAGCAACAAATACCATCTTCATTCTGGCTGGCGCGCCTGAAAGCATAGAGATTCTAGTTTTTCCTGACGGACAGTGGAGGTTTAACGATGATGAAACCTGATTTCAGCAAAATGACTCGTCAAGAGCTGAGACAATATGTCCTTTCCCATCGAGAAGATGATGATGCGATCGCCGCATTAATTCACCGTGGAAACTCGAATGCCGTGAACTATCCCTTTCCTGAACATGAAGAGGACTTGGAGTGGATGAGCGAGCTGCTCCAACAAAAACTTAAGCAGCAGAATTCGGCTTAGCAGTCGAATCATCTCATTAATGGCTCGTGCCAGAACGCTGATCGAAGTCTGCTTTCTCGACCATGCGGGGGAGGCGAATATCGATGCATGCACCTCCCATTTCAGGATGGTTGCTGGCCGAAATCGTTCCCTGATGCGCTTCGACGATGCGCTGCACGATGGAGAGGCCGAGACCACTGCCTTGATGGCTTGATTTCTGGGATTGCGCTGGGTTGGCGTTTGGCTTTGACGGTGGGATCGAGAGTGACGATGAAACGGCTTGAGTACGGCTGCTCGGTTGAGGAGAAATCAGGGGTTGGGGCGATCGCCCAAGCTCACTCGTTAACCCATCATTGCTCAAAGCAAGGGGCTCAGCTTCTCGGGCTCGGGCAGAATCTGCTCGATAAAAGCGCTCAAACACATAGGGAAGATCATGCTCGGCAAACCCTGCTCCCATATCAACGATTCGAAGACACAGCACTTGATTACTCATTGCCGCTTCGTAAGAATTTGTAGGGGCTTCTAACGAAACATATACGTGAACCGTTCCCCAGGGCGGACTGTATTTAATGCTGTTGTCGAAGATGTTGGTCAAGACGCGATAGAAGCGAGTTTCGTCAAGTTGCAGCACCAATTGCTGTGGGCCTTCGTACGCAAGCTTTAGATTCTTTTTCTGATAGAGAGGCTCAAGGCTGCTCCAGGCGCTTTGGATCAGATCAACAATGTCGATCTTCGATAAGCTCAACCCCGCAACCGCACCTTGCTCCAGTTTCCCCAACTCCAGAAGATCCTGTACCAGATTGCTCAGGCGAATGGTTTGGTTAATCAACCGCTCTGTCCAGCCGACGAGTGGCCCTTCGAGGCGTGTTTGGAGCGTTTCAGCAATCAGTCGAATCGAGGTGAGCGGTGTTTTCAATTCGTGCGCCACATCAGAGGCCCATCTGTCTCTCTGCTGGAGGAGGGTGAGGGCTTCTTGGCGACTCTCAATAAAGATGGCGACGTTTTTTGACTCTAACGGAAACCCGTATCCTCTCAGGGCGTGCGATGTCTGCTTGGCGAGGCGCGTCGGGTCGGGATTGTAGGGGTAGAAAATCCAGTCGCGTTGCTGCTGTTCTTGAGAGGCCCGAATCTCTTCAATCAAGGTGTCGAGTTCATAAGAGCGCACAAGCTCTAACAACAATCGGGGCTCCTGATCATCAGTCGGAGCCATCCTCAAGAGTTTCTGGGCTGAGGGGTTCGACCAAATCAGGCGATTCTCTTCATCAATCCAGAGAAACCCGACAGGTGCGGACTGAAGCAGTTGATGATAGATGTCGAGCTTCGTCTCTAAGGATTGTTGAATCTGTTGCTGGTAGGCGATCGCCAACGAAAGTTGAGAAGTCGCAGAAAATGGACTGAGAGTTGCCTCCGGTCTCAAATCGCTAAGAAGCGTTTGCAATTTTCGAGTGGACTGGGCACGATACCGGGCTAGCAAGAGCAATCCACATCCTAGCCCAACTAAAAAGCTAATGAACTCCACATGATCCTCAAGCTGTATCTAGGAAACAATCAGCTACTTACCATACCAGGATAATGCCCGACCTGATGAATCGTTAACGTTACCTATCAAATACCCTTCAGAAATGCCTTCCAAAATGCTAAGGGGCTGATGCTCTACACATCAGCCCCGTAAAACTTATAGCGAGATTAACTGACTTTGCTCGGTCGAACAAATCTTAACGAAACATAGCGAAGGCAATTGTAATCTTCTTACTAGGGGTTAACATATCGCGCAACTCAGGTCTCTCCATCGTCATAGTCTCTTTAGGAGGCTAGTGAGCTTTGTGGCAAGTAAGCTTTTAATACCGATTCAACCCAATATTGAAAAGCGCTGCACACATTCAAGGTTGACAATGTGAAAGCTCGACTCAGCTACGATGGCCATCGGCAGGAAGGTACTGGCCTTAGCCAAAGGTGTTATCACGTGGTTTTCTTAACCCGTTGTACCTTACTCGTTAATCTACCATTAACCTTATGGTTCCTTGGCTCTCGCTTTACGAAAATTGATACTGCTTTAAGTTGATTAAGACTTACGCAACCTCTCTATCCGGAGTACAGTGCTGTGGGTAGTGGAGAACGCTGCACTCCGCCACCCACAACACCGCGTAAGTCCCATTGATACTGGCTTTAACCATCAGGGCGTTGGCTGATGCTGATGCTGCAAATCATGCCTCGCATCAGCCACGGCTAATTTCGAGTTGGCCCTGTAATGACGTTCCAGGTAGCGGCTCCCACAACGCCATCGGGCCGAAGATTAAACTGGCGCTGGGCTGCGATGACTGCTTCTTCAGTTTGGCGACCAAAAATTCCATCCGCCGCTCCCAAATAGAACCCCAGCGCCTGTAAACGAGCCTGAAGACCAATCACAGCCGCGCCTCTCATGCCTCGTCTTAATGTAGGAAACTCAACATAGGGCGTCGCTGGGTCGCTGGGTGGAGGGGTGCGCGTTGCCGTGGGTGGGGATGAGGTGGGACTGGTGCCCTGCGGAGGTCGGGCGACGCCTCCAGAATTGCCAGAATTAGATGGCGGGGTGGGCGATGGATTGGCTTCAGGATTCACCGTTGGACGACTGATTGACGTGACCGACGGGAGCAACCGGGTCCATGTCGTATTTCCCACAATGCCATCCACGGTGATGCCAGCGGCTCGCTGAAAGTTGGCGACCGCAAGGGTCGTCGTGTCATCAAACTGCCCATTAATCGAACCGCGATAGAACCCAAGAAGCGTGAGCATCGCTTGCACATCAGCAACATCGGTTCCCTGGCTGCCCAACCGTAGAAGCGGACGGG
>JAYKJC010000316.1:0-8131 GCA_035285885.1 Leptolyngbyaceae cyanobacterium
TATGTATCACTGCTTGGGGTATTGTAATTGTATATTCCTTCTTTGATCGTTGTCTCTAGAAGATACTTAGGAAAGCAATATCTCAGTCAAAGGCAGATTAACTAAGAATTGATTGGCTTATTAAAAACACTAATCTTTAAACCTAATACCTCCATGCCGAACCACTGTCCATTGTCGATCAATCCACTGAACGACAGTTGATGGAATTGCATTTGATGATTCTGTGTCCGATGTCGCTGATTGCGGTGTGGAAGGAGATGAATCCGTGGCGATCGCCCCCCTCAACTCATCTAGCGCATCCGGTGAGAGTAGCAGCACCTCAGGAAACTCACGGTTAAGATCATCTGGATGAATCAGAGCAGGTTCACCCGACCGATTGACGCTGGTGGTGGCAAGCGGGCCTGTTTGCGACATAATATGACGGGCGATCGCACAGTCTGGTACTCGAATGCCTAAGGTGGTGGGATTTTGAGGGTTCATTGCCGTGGGAATGCGATCGCTTGCGGGCAACACCAGCGTCAAGGCTCCTGGCCAATAGCGCTGTGTCACCGACTTCCACCGCTCAAATTCTTCAGCGCTGCCCCTGACATAGGGCCACAAATCATTATCCGTCCCGCCCATGAGAATCAGCGGCTTTTGGGTGCTGCGCTGTTTGGCCTCAAAAATCAGGTGCGCCCGGTCAGGATGGCTCGCCAACGCAGGAACGGTATCAGTCGGAAAACTCACCAGCGCTGAGCCCGTCCGCGCCGCTTGAATGAGTTCAGTCAGAGAAACGTAGGCCATAGCGAAGGGGATTTATCCGTCACTCATTTAGGATCAATTCAAGATGTGTAGAATACCAGGGTATTGCAACTCGGGACAACACGGTATGAATCAGGTGAAAATTGGTGTGATTGGCGGCAGCGGTCTCTACAAAATGGAGGCGCTCAAGGATGTAGAAGAAGTTGAAATTGACACTCCGTTTGGTTCTCCGTCTGATGCGCTGATTTTAGGAACCCTGGACGGCACGCCCATCGCCTTTCTCGCCCGCCACGGTCGTGGCCATCGCCTGTTGCCTTCAGAGCTGCCCTTTCGCGCCAACATCTACGCCATGAAAACCCTGGGCGTCGAATACCTGATTTCCGCGTCAGCCGTCGGTTCTTTGCAGGAAGCCGCCAAGCCTGTAGACATGGTGTTGCCCGACCAGTTCATTGACCGCACAAAAAATCGCGTATCCACTTTTTTTGGCGACGGCATTGTGGCTCACATTGGGTTTGGCGACCCTGTATGCCAGAACCTATCTCAAGTGATTGGTGATGCCATTGAGAGCCTTCACCTGGAAGGGGTAACACTGCACCGAGGCGGCACCTATGTGTGCATGGAAGGCCCAGCCTTCTCGACCAAGGCAGAATCTAATCTCTATCGCAGTTGGGGCGCAACTGTGGTCGGCATGACGAACCTACCGGAGGCGAAGCTCGCACGGGAAGCTGAAATGGCCTACGCAACCCTGGCGATGGTCACCGACTATGACTGCTGGCACCCCGACCACGACAGCGTGACCGTTGAGATGGTCATTGGAAATTTAATGAAAAATGCAGAAAATGCCCAGCGGGTGATTCGAGAGGTGGTCAACCGATTGAGCAAAAATCCACCCCCCTCTGAAGCCCATTCGGCGCTTAAGTTTGCCATTCTCTCGGATTTATCTCAGGCTCCGGCTGAAACCATCCAAAAGCTTGATGCCATTCTGAAAAAATATCGATAGCCAAATCAGAATGGAGGTGTGAAGCTTAATAAGTGCGTATTGCTATCATCCCTGACAATTTCGTGGAATGTGAACACCACAGACGGGTAACCTGCATTACGATCAAATCTGAATCAATAGTCGTTTATCCAGAGATAGCGACCGGATTCAAAACGAACGCATTCACCAATAATCCCTACACATTAAGAGGTTGACGATGAGTCCAGACACCCTTCTCCAGTCTCCAACATCGCTGGCACAAGGCTATTCTCCTGAGTCCTTTGACCAGGTTGTGATGAAAACCTATGGTCGGTTCCCAATCACATTGGTTCGAGGCAAAGGGTGCCGTGTGTGGGACTCCGATGGCAAGGGCTACCTCGATTTTGTGGCGGGCATTGCAACCTGTACGCTGGGCCATGCCCATCCGGTAATGACAGAAGCGGTGAACCACCACATTCAGAAGCTTCACCACGTCTCAAACCTCTACTACATTCCTGAGCAGGGTAAGCTTGCCGAGTGGTTGGTCAAGCATTCCTGTGCCGATCGGGTCTTTTTCTGCAACTCAGGCGCGGAAGCCAACGAAGGTGCCATTAAGCTGGCTCGAAAGTATGCACACACGAAATTAGGCATTGAATCTCCCGTCGTCATTACAGCGAACGCGAGCTTCCACGGGCGTACCCTGGCGACAATCACCGCTACCGGACAGCCGAAATACCAGAAGAATTTCAATCCTCTGGTTCCTGGCTTCCATTACGTGCCCTACAACGACATCGCTGCGCTAGAAGAGGCGATCGCCCAACTCGACCGCGATACTCGACAGGTGGCGGCTATTCTCCTCGAACCGCTGCAAGGCGAAGGGGGCGTTCGTCCGGGCGATCGCGACTATTTCCAGCGAGTCCGCGAGATCTGCACCGAAAAGGGCATTCTCCTGCTGATGGACGAAGTGCAGGTCGGCATGGGGCGCAGCGGTCATTACTGGGGCCATGAAGCGCTGGGCATTGAACCGGATGTGTTCACCTCTGCGAAAGGACTGGGCGGCGGCATTCCCATCGGAGCGATGCTCTGTAAAGAATTCTGCAATGTTTTCCAACCGGGCGACCATGCGAGTACCTTTGGGGGCAATCCTTTTGCCTGTGGTGTGGCGTTGGCTGTCTGCCAAACCCTCGAAAATCAGAACCTTTTGGAGAACGTGCGCGATCGCGGCGATCAGCTCCGGGCGGGACTGCGAACCATCGCCCAAGACTATCCCACTCTGATTGAAGAAGTGCGCGGTTGGGGCTTGATCAACGGCATGGTGCTCGCATCCGATGCAGGACTGACCTCCATCGAAATCGTCAAAGCAGCGATGGACGAAGGTCTGCTGCTGGTTCCTGCTGGCCCAACAGTCGTCCGCTTTGTGCCGCCGCTGGTGGTGTCGGCCTCTGAAATTGATGAGGCTGTGGCGGCGACTCGACGGGCGATCGCCAAGCTAAAAAGCTAGGTGCAATGTTCAGGTTCATCAAGCACCGTGCGTCTACCTTTCGCATTCCGGCATGGCCGACTATTTTTTCAATCGGCCTGTTTGGCTTTATGTATGTGCCCATCCTCGTGCTTGCGGTCTACAGCTTTAACGAGTCCCGCTATGGGGCAACGTGGACCGGGTTTAGCCTGAGGTGGTATGCCCAACTCCTGGGCGATCAACGGCTGCTTCTCGCGTTGAGGAGTAGCCTTTTGATTGCCGTTGGGGCGGTGGGGATTGCGGCTGTGCTTGGCACGCTGATGGCGGTGGGACTCTCTCGCTATCGTTTTCCAGGCAAGAATGTGTATCAAGGCGTCGCCTACTTGCCCCTGATCGTTCCCGACATCACCATTGCCGTTTCGACGCTGATTTTTCTAGCCACCCTTGCCATTCCCCTCAGCATTTGGACCACGGTTGCAGCCCACGTCGTATTCTGTCTGGCGTACATCGCAATTGTGGTCTCCACTCGACTCGCGGATCTAAACCCCCAGCTTGAAGAAGCCGCCCTCGACCTGGGCGCAACCCCTCGACAAGCGTTTGTAAAAGTTCTTCTACCAGAACTCGCACCCGCCATCCTTTCTGGATGTCTGCTGGCGTTTGTCTTAAGTCTCGACGACCTCCTCATCTCCAGCTTCACCTTTGGAGGAGGAGCGAGTCCGCTTCCCATCGAGATCTTCAGCCGCATTCGCATTGGCGTGAAGCCCGACATTAACGCGTTGAGTGTGGTGTTGATTACTGAATCAGGGGCGATCGCCGTTGCCGCAGAATACCTGCGGTATCGCACAGTCAAGCGCTGAGGACATTAGATCAGCCTGTTTTCCCTGCGCGGGGAAAACAGGCTCAAGCTTTAACCCGCAGGGCTACATTAACGAACCGGAGATGGAGGTCGTGGGGCAAACGCGGCTTTGGGGTAAGGAATGCGCTTGTGATTATATTGCTGCCACACCCGCACAAAAATTTCAGCGATTCGTGCCATATCCTGGCGGTTCAGCCCAGAATCAACTAACTGGTTATCCTGCCAGCGGGCGCGCAAAATTCGGTTGACCATCGCCAGCGCTTCTTCAGGGGTCGCGTCTTTGAGCGATCGCAACGCCGCCTCACAGGAATCTGCCAGCATCACAATTCCCGTTTCGCGAGACTGAGGAATGGGGCCAATATACCGAAAATCTTCTTCCCGGATGATAATTGACGAGTCTTCCTTGGCCTGCTGTTGGGCCTGGTAATAGAAATAGGTGATCAGCATCGTGCCCTGGTGTTCAGGGATGAATGACTGGATTGCTCCCGGTAGGCGACACTTGCGGGCCATAACTAACCCTTCGCTTACATGCTTCTTGATAATCTGAGCACTTGTCCAGGGATTATCGATTTCATCATGCTTATTGGTGCCGCTCATCTGGTTTTCGATAAATCCTTCCGGGTCGTGCATCTTGCCAATGTCGTGATACAGCGTTCCGGCTCTCACCAGTTCGACATTGCAGTTTAACTCACGGGCAGCGGCTTCGGCTAGGCTTGCCACAAACAACGTGTGTTGGAAGGTTCCCGGAGCCTCAGAGGCAAGGCGCTTGAGTAGGGGACGGTTAGGGTTCGATAGCTCAACTAAGCGAATTGGCGTCACCAGGTCAAACAGGTGCTCTAAATAAGGACTCACGCCCAGCGCAACCACACTCCAGGCTACCCCCATCAAGCTTTGAACCAATGCTGCTGTGAGCAAGGTCAACCACACGGGGCTGGTGGCGGTACTCACAATCAAGCTCATGATGAGGTAGATAACGCCCTGGGTCAGACCCACGACGCCTCCCAGAAGAGCCAGTTCTTCGCGCGATCGCAATCGACCTGCCATGACAGCGCCCACCGCACTCCCCATTAAACTCGCCAGCAGTTGACTCCAGGTAATTTGCATTCCCACGGGAAGGGCAACTCCCAACAAGCCAATGACGGTGAGTCCGAGCGCTGAACCGTAGAAACTGCTAATCAGAAGCGCCACCGCCGGAAGATTTGTGGCAGGAAGCCCTGTCACCATCAACAACGGTGTGGTCAAACTCAGCAGCAGAATCAACGCATGATCCCGTCGTCGAAGATTGAGACGAAACCACCGTTCAGACAGTAAAAAGACAAAAACACAGCCACCAATGAAAATCGCAAAGCCAGACAAACCGAACCAGTTAATTCCCCGGCGACTCAGACCAAATTCGTCTAGCAAGACAAACTGTTCTTGCGTAATCGTTTCACCCGCTTCGACAATGACCTCTCCACGGCGAACGTCCACAATCTGAATCTCAACCGCCTGTGCGGCCTGCTCGGCAAATACCCGTGTCTGTTCTTCGTCAACCGTTAAGTTGGGCTTGATGACCGTTGTCAAAATATCTACAGCCAACTGGTGCGCAGCAGCAGGGACGTAGGGGTCACTTTGATATCGCGCAGACTGTTCAATCAAAGTCGGGGGAAGTCCAGGTGAAATGCCTTGAAGCAGTATCCCCTCCAACGCACGTCGAACGCCTGTTTTGGTTGCTTCCCAATCGGCGTCAGACAATTTAAGAATTTCAGTACTGAGTTGTTGATCGGGTTTTGCAATGGGTGAGGAGCCAAGACTCGCTTGAGCCACCTGATATCGCTGACGAGCCCGAATAATCAGCTGTTGCAGCACAGAAAAATCATCCGGCGAAACCTTGCGACGATACGCCTGAAGTTCAATGACGGCAAGCTGCTGAGAAGACTGCCCCACATCGTTTTCTGAAGAGCCAGACGTTACTGAATTGGAGTTCTGATTCGCCTGATTCGACGGAGAGACATTCGCCCGCCCCTCTACGATGTTTAATGTGGCTAGCCACTCCTCATCGGGAATGCTTCTTAAATAGCGTTGCGTTGCCGTTGAGAGCACAGAAGGCTCCACGAAGGGAAACCCCCCTGCCTGTTCTCGCAACGCATCAGCATCATCAATCAGGCGCTGGAGAGATTGGTAAACGCGCTGGTTCACGGTTGAGTCAATGGTCAAAACCGGAAGCGCCCCTTTGCTGGCCGCTTCTCGCATTTCCTCGGTTGTTTTTCTGTCTTCGACAGAGGCCGCACGCGGTGCTCGAAGGGTTTGAGGAGAAATAGTTCCCACATCCAGCTTAGGCTCGTTATAGAGCCGATATCCAATAGCGCTGGTTAGTGACGCAACAGCGACCAAAAAAACAATGGGAGAAGAGCGCTTATATTTGCTGACCTTATAACGCGGCGGATCAGGTCGAGAAAAAATCTTAGAATCTGAACTAAACAGTTCAGACTGAACGGATGACCGCAACTTAGAGATACGCTGCCACGAATCTGTCAAGGTGCTTCTGCGCGGATGTGCACGCCCAGTGCGTCCTGAATTATGGCGAGGATCAGCACCAACGGATGGATCAGCCGGATCAGACTGCCACCATTGACCAAGTTGCTTTGTCAGAGAGCGGAATGGATTCATTGCGCCACAATTCCTTACGCTACTAGACAAATGGTTGCTCTATCTACAGTAACCACACACCATCGTTTGGCAAGCATCATGAGTAAATACAACGTTTAGCCTACCTAGTATAGCCCCAGCTCTTGCTTAAGATATTGAGGACTTTTAACCACGTTACTAATCCCCATCAAACCCCTTTATTGTCAAGCTTTCAGAGAATGAACTCTTGATGACATTCAATGAGATTGACAGGCTGCAACCTCGATCCACACCACTCAAACATAACCATCAGTATACCCAAGCTTCTTTAGCGAACGATGGGCCTAATTACCGAACCTCCGAATGACGCCAGGAACGGCTGTTGTTAACTTTAGTGGTTCAACTTCTTGACCTTCGAGTTGACCTTCGAGTTCTTGACCCAGGAGTTCTTGACCCAGGAGTTGGTGAAGTCGATAACGGTCGATCCCCGACCAACGTGCCCAGAGGTAGGTTCCCAGTTGCGATACTGGAGCGTCGGCGGACGCTGATGACCAAAACTTGAATGGGTTCTGCTCGTCTGTTCTATCGGTAGAGGTCGGGAGATTGGGGCGTTTCGATGATCGAAACCCTTGAATGCCGATGTGACACCCTAAGAATGAGCCCAATAGTGAACATGCAGGAACAATGAGGGTATCTTCTAGCATTGACTTCTGAATTAACTGTTTGAGGCGAACAATGGCTGTGTTGTATTGCGTCGGAGTCGAGCAAAAACAGTACAAAATGCACCCGATGGCGATCGCCTCCCCTACAGCCATATCCATCACCGATGCCTCCCTTACAGCCAAATCCCCTGGTAAACACTCCCCTCGTAAGAGATCCCCTGATAGTTGTTCTTCTGATAAACGCTCTTCTGGTAGAGGCTCCTCGTTTACGGACGAACGCCTTGCAACTGACTGCACCTGTCGGGGTTCTGGCCATGATGACCCATCAGAAGTAATAGACTTCAGCGATTCTAATAGCCAGGCAGCACCTCGGCGATCGCCCACCGCTTCCTCAACAGCGAGTAGGACGTTTGTGATGACATTTGTGATGATCAGATCTGCATCCTTTAGACTTTCATCCCTCAGACGTGCATCTTTTAGATGTTCATCCTCCAGATCACGAATCAGGCTAGAAAGATAGGTCGATGCAGAAAACTCCTGATTTAAGAGGGTCGAAAGCATATGTCTGACGATGCGATCGCCCGGTGTCAGCGGCAATGAAATAGGCAGTCGAGAACTGTCGTCCAATGAGTTGTCCAATGAATAGAGATAGTCTGCAAATTCAGTCGTATGCCCCACGTCATGATGGGTATAGAGCACGAGAGGAATCAGGGCGATCGCTGACTCAAGGGGGATTTGGCCTGATTGCACTGTGAACGCATTAATTCTTTCTGAAGAACTCCCTGAAGAATGGGGTGGAATGAGCTGTGCCCAATCCTCAGGTGGAATGAGAACTGATAAGCTCTTGA
>JAYKJC010000317.1:0-5812 GCA_035285885.1 Leptolyngbyaceae cyanobacterium
CGACAATCGACGCAGATATGGTTTTGTTTGCCTCGACGATGTCCATTCTTGTGGATGTGCTGACTACCGCATTCTGGACACTGCATAGGTCTTCCTCATCTGTCACTGGCATCAAGAACAAGTGTACCTAATCATACCAATTCATCCCACCATTGAGCAACGCCCGAATTTGAGCCTTTTTCTCTGTCATTACCGAGCCAGGGAGTCCCCATCCGTCCTTGTTAGGGCTATTCTCCCTTATTCCAAGTCGTCTAAAAGGTAAACGCATTGCTGCCTTATTGCCCTATTGCCCTAAAAATTCTAAACTGGCATCAAATGCCAAACCTACCGCTCCAACCAGCACCGGGTCTGGCACCCATTCCCTTCATCCAGGAGCAGCCTTCACCCATGCCCAAACCGCCAACCCAGCGGCGACATTCCACCCGCTACACCCCCCACCCCTTCCCCAGCCCAGACGCTTACCAGGCAGGCTACCAGCAGGCCCTCACCGACTTCGCCATCGCTCCCCTGCTCCAACACCTCCAAACCCACTTCGACCCCACCTGGGTCAACCTCACCCCCACAGAAGCCGAGGCGATCGCCGGAGAGCCGAATAGAAGTGGGGATAGAAGGTCTCATGACGTCAGTGTCGCGATACACTGAACACAGGCATTTCCTATATTCGTCAACTGACGATGGCACACCCAGCTGATTCCGCTTCTAATCTAGAATTAGCGCCTTATCAAGCTGATTCACTTGTCAAGGCACTAGTATGACCGCATTCGGAACCGCGTCGCAAGCTTTCCCCAGCGCCAACAGGAAGCCGTATTAAGTTTTGTTGAGTTTCTGGTTCAAAAACATCAGATTTCCCAATCAAATTTTACCAAATCAGAAAAAACGATTTGAACGATTTGGGAGTATGTTGACGAACGGCTTAACCAGCTTCCAGAAGAAGCCTGGGATGGTTCTCCAACGGATGGTTCTTATCAGCACGACCATTATTTGTACGGCACACTCAAGCAAGAGGAATGATTTGCTTTACCTAATAAAAGCAAAAACGATTTATTGTGCTATTGCTCCGGTGTTTGCGGTTTTCGAGTGCGGCGGAACTGATAAGACAAATCTCTGATGATGTCATCCAGTCCCAACTTTTTCCCAGACACTCTTGCTGAATTGTAAGCGAGTCTTGCTGCTGCATAAGCTTCACTGCCAACGAGCATCCGCGTGTCTTCTAGCAGTTCTCGCAAGTGGTTGACTGCCTGCAAAATTGGGCCTAAAGCTTCAAATAGAGCGAGATCTTTTCGTGCTTCCTCAATATTCAAATGACGAGGCATAACGTCATTGTGCTGTACCGCCATATCAAGCGCTCGAACCGTAAAGGTTTGAGACTTTCGCCCCATTTTGGAGAGCTGGCGTCTTTCTTGAGCAGATAAACCGATCAAAAATGGTAATCGTTCTTGCACGATCTTTAAAGCAGCAATAGCTTCGTCGATTTCTTGCTGAGTTAATGTCGCGTTCACTGGTTGAATTGTCATAGTTTACCTCTGCTGAATCTAGTGAATGGATCAGCTTCATTCGTTAATTTAATGATTGCTTTATATTTAACCAGTTGAACTCCGCATAAATACTGAAAAATTCTCTAGAGATAAACTGAGGGCCAGTAGATTGCAGTAGTCGGGGTAGGAGATTCTATTTTTGTATCTGTCGATTCTATTTTTGTATCCGCCGATTCTATTTTGAACTGCGCGGATGCTATTTTTGAACCCATCGATTCTAGTTTGAATGCCACTAATTCTAGAATGAGTCCCATCAATGCCCTGATAAAGCCGTCAGATGCATAATTGATATGCGTCGATGAGTATCAAAACGAAATCGACGCATATCAAAAAGCTATCGGCGATATTGAAGACAGAAACTGAACAAATGATTTTCCCTACGATGAGTAAGCCAGATTTAGCAATCTGTACACCGCCTCATCTTGTCACTGTTAAAAATCCATCAGGCTTAAAGATTAGCTCTCAGATTACTGCTTCAGGCGTAACCCTTCATTAAATCTCTGTCCACAACAGCCTCAGTCTGCGATTGAAGGAGCCTCGATCGATCCGCCGCTGCATCTGGCGGGCTAGCACATCCTCTCGGCGGAGCTGATAAGCGTTCAGGGTAGCGTCGATCACTTCCCACAAGTCAGCAATTTCAGCCGCTAGATTCGCATCTGTGGCCGTAGCGACTTCCTGCGCTTCCTCAATCAGCTTTTGCCGGAGTGCCTGCCGATACTCCGCCAGCGTCATCTCTTCGACTGAGAATCGCACGTTCTGATTCTCCAAAATTTCAGGGATGCGATCGCGCACCAATTTGTTGTGTTCCTTACGGGGCATACTCTTGTTGTCCTCGACTGCTGGATCAAAAACAATGACGAAATCGCCATCAAGCGTGTGTCGTCGCACAATACGGAGGTAACTTTCCGCATCTTCCCGCTTTCGGAAGCGGCTGACAATGACACGCTGCATCTGGGGCAATCGCCGCACGATCGCCCAGACATGGAGAGAACTGTGGTAAATCATAGGATGGGTTGAATTTGGGCAAACCCAAGTGAGACACTTAATCCAAGTGCCTTCCGGGTGAGCGGTTGTCGTAGACCGATTTCACTGTGACTAGAAATCATTTTCTAGAAAAGCAGGCTCCTTGTCAATCAGTTTCTAGAAATCAATTTCTAAATGACCCCAAGCCAGCCCGATCCGCCTCCAAATCCGACCCTAAAACAACTGAGAGAGCAAGCCGGACTCTCCCAGGAGGCACTGGCACGGGTCGTCGGCGTCAGCGGCAAAACCGTCAGCAATTGGGAACGGGGAATCAGCATCGCAAGTTTGACCGTGCCCCAGATGAAAGCGCTATGCGATGCTCTTGGCGTCACTCTTGATGAATTGCCGGATGACTTTAGCTCTAATTCAGATTAGGGTTGAGTTGGA
The DNA here is from genome assembly GCA_035285885.1 of Leptolyngbyaceae cyanobacterium. GTDB lineage: Bacteria > Cyanobacteriota > Cyanobacteriia > CAKZMO01 > CAKZMO01 > JBCCWF01. The sequence continues at coordinate 2,946 of JAYKJC010000317.1, forward strand.
ACGTTTACGGCATTGCAATATGAACAACAATCGAGCGGCTGAAAGTAGTTCTAGTGAGGATTTGTTTATTGAGATTTTTCAAGACGCTCTTGGTTTTGAGCGAATTCAGCAGCTCATCCCTCAGTATCCAGTTAGAGATATCTACGATAAAGGACGTTATATTGACTTTGCATTTATCTCTCGTTCAAATAAGTATGCATTTGAAATTGATGGTGAAGTGTGGCACGCTCAATCTGGAGCAATGGTTAGCTCAGACAATTACCGAGATCAACTTCTTAGACAAAACAGTTTAATATTCCAAGGATGGAAAGTGTATCGATGGACAGACGTTCAATTGGCAACTGAACGAGCGAGAATTCAACAGCAACTCGAATTATTTTTGGAAAAAGAGTTGATTGAAGGGACATTAGATGGATTTTTACCAAAGCAAGAAACTGGACAATTTTCTTTAAGAGAGCATCAACTTGATGCATTACAACAACTAGAACAGCTTCGGAAGGAAGGTAAAACTATTACGCTCCTTAACCATGCTACTGGAACTGGTAAAACTCATATTGCTGTTTCTGACGCTCAAAATCTAGGACTTAGAACGCTATATCTTGCTCACAGGAAAGAACTGATTACACAAACAAAAGAGAGGTTTGAAGAACTTTGGCCCGAAGTTGAGGTTTCAGAATATAAAAAGGGAAATGGTAAGACTGAGGCTTATGTTATTTTATCCACAATTCAAGCCATCTCTAAGTCATTGAATCAATTTGACGAGCGAGAATTTGGTTATATCATTTTTGATGAGTGTCATCATGCAACCGCAGAAAGCTATCGTAAAGTTATTAGCCACTTCCGACCAAAATTCATTTTAGGACTAACAGCGACAGCAGAGCGTCATGATGGACAATCATTGATTGAGATTTTTCAAAACTGTGCTCACAGATTGGAGCTTGGAGATGCTATTGAACGTGGATTGCTCGTTCCAATCCGCTGTGTTCGCGTGAAGACTAACATTGATTTAACTAACATACGGTTTAATGGTGTTGATTATCGTAGTAAAGACTTGGGGCAACATTTACAAATTCCGGATCGCGATCGCCTGATTGTTGAAACTTATGTAAATCATGCTAGAGGAAAGCGAGCTGTTTGCTTTTGTATAGATGTCAATCATGCTGAGCAGCTAGTAAAAGTATTTCAATCTTATAAAATTAGTGCTGCTTATGTTTCAGGCCGAATGCCCGATAAACAAAGACAAGAGACTTTGAGGAATTATCAAAAAGGAATTACTCATGTCCTCTGTGCCTGTGATCTACTTAATGAAGGCTGGGATTCTCCTGAAATTGAAGTATTACTGATGGCAAGACCTACTCTCAGCAAAGTTGTTTACATACAACAGTTAGGTCGTGGTACTCGTAAAGCTCCTGGGAAGGATTACCTGCTTGTTTTTGACTTTGTTGATAATACAACCCGCTACAATCAAGCAGTTAGTACACATCAGTTATTCAAACAGCCAAACTATAAGCCTGGCTCATTGGTTGCTGCACCACTTGATATGATGGCGGAAGAGTCTGCAAAGTACTCTTCTGGGGATAAGCCCGAAGTGATTTTGCACTTGAATTTGTGGGCTAAGAGATATGAGATTGTTGACATATTTCGTTGGCAAGATGAAGTTAAAGATATGTACCAGACCCGTGAATTAGAAGTTGAATTGGGTGTTGGTGATAACGTCGTACGAAACTGGATACAGACCGGCAAACTTAAACCTGATCACTCCGTTACTTTAGGCTCTCGAACTTACCACTACTTCAAAAAGGATAGACTCGATGAAATCCGGAAGGAGTTTAGTCTCACGCCTATTACCAAAGATAATATCAAGGCTAAATTTTTAGAATTCGTCAGTGATATGGATATGCGCTACTCCTATAAACCTGTCTTACTCTTGGGTTTATTAGAACTTGCAGATGATAAGGGCCAAATTAGAGTTGATGATCTAGTTCACTTTTTTAGGAGCTTTTACCAAGAACGGTTTACAAACGGTCAAATTGTTGAGCAACCAAGTAGCCGCCTAGCTCGGATTGCTGAACTTACCAACGATGATCTTCAGTCTATTATGCTGAAGCATCCCTTTGAAAAATTCGAGCGTCGTAAGTTTGTGAAATATATGAAGGATGTGGCGATCCTAAAATTTGATACTGGTCTTTGGAAACATCTCACTCCAGAGGACAAAACTACTTTAAAGCGTCATGCTCAAAACGCTTTATTTGAGTATTATCAGCGCTTATAGCTTAGCCTGGTACGTCACGCTACGCGATGACACACCCTACGAACTTCATGCATGGCTGCTTCGCATTATACATTTGCCCCTGAGCCTTCTTTCTGTTGACAACCGCGTGTCACTCATTTTACTGAGTAAAGATAGTGCTGCGATTGCGAAAGAAGGCTCTAGCCATTACCAATGGATTGCCGCGCATGGAGCTGATTTACCTTGACTACCACGCCACCACCCCCGTCGATCCGCGAGTGGGCGATCGCGTCCTCCACTACATGACCGCCGAATTTGGCAACGCCAGCAGCATTGACCATGAATGGGGCGATCGCGCCGAATTGGCCGTCAAACAAGCTGCCCAGGAAGTTGCTGACCTGGTAGAAGCCTCCCCCAGAGACATCATCTGGACATCCGGCTCCACCGAAAGCATCAACCTCGCCATCCAGGGCACCGTGAACACCATTGCGCGATCGGGCATCACCCCCCGCATCGCCATCACCACCGTTGAACACAAAGCCGTCCTCGACACCTGCCACGCCCTCCAAAAGCAAGGACGCATCCAACTCATCGAGCTTCCCGTAGACGCCAGGGCAAGACTGGATCTGAGGCACCT
>JAYKJC010000318.1:0-2617 GCA_035285885.1 Leptolyngbyaceae cyanobacterium
GCGCATTTTGTCGTATTCTGCCTTTTTCTGGAGAATCGCCATCCGTGTCTCCAGATCGGGCGTTTGAATGTCGGCGATGAGTCCCATAGAGAAGCGCGAACAGAGGCGTTCTTGCAGGCGAGGAATCTGGTTGGGGGGGCGATCGCTCGCCAATACCACCTGCTTCCCTCCTTCATGGAGCGCATTGAAGGTATGGAAAAATTCTTCCTGGGTATATTCTTTGCCCTCGATGAACTGAATGTCATCCACCAGCAACACGTCCGCTGCCCGATACTGCTCGCGGAAGCTTTGCATGTTGTCTTTACGAATGGCGGTGATCAGGTCATTGGTAAATTTCTCAGAAGACACGTAGATGATGCGACAACCGGGGCTGATTTCATTGCGGTAATGGCCGATGGCCTGCATCAGGTGGGTTTTTCCCAGTCCGACCCCACCACAGAGAAACAGCGGGTTGAACTCGCGTCCTGGTGACTCGGCTACCGCTAGGGCAGCGGCGTGGGCCATGCGACTGTTGGCACCAACGACGAACCGAGAAAACACATACTTGGGATTCAACACCGATCCCTTGAGCTTTCCCGATGGTTTTGCCCCGTTGGCATTGGGCATCGCTCCATTCGGCGTCTGTTGGGGAAAGAACTGTCCCACAAAAGGAGAGCGATTGTCCATGGCCTGAGCTTGAGCCGCCATTGCGGGCTCAGGATAGGGGATTTCTTCGTCATCATCCCCATTGGGATCGACCAAAATCTGGATATTGACCCGATGCCCCAAAATATCTTGCACGACATCGGCGATCGCATTGATGTAGTACTTCTGAATGTAGCTACGGGCAAACGTGTTGCGCGTTCGCAAAATCAGAACTTCGTCATCGAGCTGCTCGATCGTTGCCGTTTTAATCCATGTTTCAAAGGTAGGGCGACTCAACTGCAGCTGCAGACGGCCAAGAACCTGATTCCAGAATTTCTCGGAGACAATTTCCACGGTGGTTTAACCCTGTCCTACTCACTGTTCAGAGACCGAATCAATCGATCTGTTGCATCTTGCACGCCACTCCACCCCAATCTGCCGCGACTCACTCTTTTACGAAGTGGGTGCAGCCAGCGGATGGATATAGACAGCAGAGCAAGGAGGCAACAGCCCTCGCCAGCACTTGCGACACTGACAAATAGACGCCCCTTTTCCCGGATCCTGCCCGGCAACGATCATTGTACCGGACGCGTTCATTGTTTTCACCTCAGATTTAAATGCGCTACCTGTAGGGTGAGGATCCCTGATTTTGGTAGAACGACCCTACCTGTAGGTGCTGGAGAACGCTTACTAGGATTTTAGCGTACCGAGAGTTTTCGGTGAAGAAGGTAATGGGGATCACCTTCTGGTCAAACTTAATATGCGATCGCCCCAGACCCTAATGGGCACGTTTGCCGAAGAGAGGAATGATAAAAATCGATACAAGACTTTACTGAGGCTCCTACGAGATGCGCTCCAACTGCCATAGAATTTGATTGCCTTCCTGGCGCACCCGTCGAATCAACCAGTTCCGCCAAACCCAGCTATCGCCCCGATTGGTGACCGTTGACACGGTATTGCCGACCAAATCGGCAAGTTCGCTGGTGGTCAACAAATAGCGCTGCTCCGCAAGGGTGTCTGCCAGCTGTAAGGTGTCCACCAGCGCCCGTAGGGCTTGCAGTTTGGCACCGGGAGTTTCCGCTGATGGAGTCATGTCGGACGGTTGAGCGTCTGAAGAGGAAGAACTGTGGGAAGCAGCCATAACAGGATCGGATGATGTTGACGAAGAAGCCGTGGTCTTGGTCGATACAGAACTCAATTTTGAGGGGGCAGCGATCGCCCCCTCAGATGTTCGATCCCCAGGATCGGTCGTTTCAGCGACAGTGAACTGGGACTTGGCACGCCCAGGCGTCGTGAACGCTGAAACCTGATGGAGTGCCGGGTAGCTATTTTTAGAAAAGGCTCGGGCGATCGCATCGCACCGCTCATTCCCTTCATCGCCAGCGTGTCCCCGCACATATTCCCACGTAAGCGACAGTTGGCGTTTCACCTGATGATGGAGCGCATCGAGCTGTTCCCATAAGTCGATGTTGACCACGGGCTTTCCCGTCGCCGTTTTCCAGTCCTTTTTCTTCCACCCGGAAATCCATTTGGTGATGCCATTCTTGACATACTGACTGTCAGTGTAGAGGGTGACCGGGGTGGTTTGCTGATTATCAGTCAGGAGTTGGAGAGCGGCGATCGCCCCTTGTAGCTCCATGCGATTGTTCGTCGTCTTGGCCTCTCGTCCGCCCAGCTCATGGACGCTGCCATCATCGATATAGGCCACCACCGCCCACCCGCCCGGACCGGGATTTCCAGAGCATGCCCCGTCGGGATAAATTCGCTCGATATGCTGTTGTAGAGCCATTCGTTTGTCGTTCCAATCTCACAGCACATCTTACTAGTGCTACAGGTTTGAGTAAAACCTTCTCTAATTCTGGTTATCAATTCTCATTTTGAAAGACTTCGCGCCCTATCGGCGCTCACTTGTATAGGTTCAGGGAGCAAAACGGTCGCTTGCGGCGACCGTTTTGCTCCCTGAACTTCCATAATGAGAATTGCTTAATTCTGG
>JAYKJC010000319.1:0-8520 GCA_035285885.1 Leptolyngbyaceae cyanobacterium
TTGATGGAACTTCTGCCCGCCATCTACCGAGAAGTAGACTTCATGCATCGCTACCTGCAAATGTTTGAGCAGGCATTGCGCCCGATCTTTGAAACCACCGACGCACTTAATCGCTACCTCGATCCGCTCACTTCCCCCGAAGCCCTCCTGCCATTTCTAGCCCACTGGGTCGCCTGGCCGATAGACGAGTTGCCCCTGATGCCTCAGCAACAGCGGCGACTCATCCGCAACGCCATGACTATTTACCAATGGCGAGGCACCCGTCGAGGCTTGCGACTGTTCTTGCACTACGCCACCGGGTTACCCCTTGACGAAAACTCACCTGAGGGCGATCGCGCCATCTCCATCCAAGAATCCTCTAGCAAAGCCTTCATCCTCGGCAACGCACACCTCGGCAACGATGCCCCACTCGGCAGAGGCCGCCCCTACCACTTCGTCGTCACCCTCCGCCCCCCAGCATCTGAAGCCGACACCCTCCCCCTCTCCCTCCTTCATCGCATCATCACCCAAGAAAAACCCGCCCACTGCACCTACGACCTCCTCATCGAACCCAGATTTAATGATTAATACAGGCAAAGCATCGGGGCAAAATTTTGGGTAACTACCCATTATTTGTGCCCAATAACTTCTTCCCTCTTCCTTCTTCCCTCTTCCCTCTTCCTTCTTCCCTATCATGTCCAACCCCCTTCCCCCGCCCGATCTCCATCCCTTCGATCGCCTACACGTCTCCGACGGACTGCTGATCAACGCAGAACGCTGGCAACTGGCTCATGCCTATCACCGCCAGCGCCAAAATCTTCACTTTCAGTCCCTCAACCAACCGGGCATCGTCGATGGCCTGGGCGTCTGCATTATCCCGCCACCAGAGAACGTTGCCAGTCAGTTTCGCGATCGCCGCTGGGTTCAGATTCAACCTGGACTGGCGATTGATGTTAACGGCAATCCCATTGTTGTGCCAGAAGCCGTCAACTTTCGCATCGCATCGATTCCTGACCCTCAAGCTGACCGTCATCACCCTAAAGGTCACGGCGAAACTGCACGAAACACCGTTACGGGGGAACGGGGGAATCAAACGGTTTATCTTATCTTACGCTACGTCGATCCTGAGACGTTAGAGCGACAACAGGGAACTCAAGTCGTTAGAGAAACCTATCGCATTGATGAGAAAGACCGCCCCCCTCAAGCCAACGAAATTGAACTGTGCCGCATTCACCTGAGTGCCGAATTTACCGCTCTTGAGCCGACTAAAGACGTATTGAATCCCACACTGGACAGCTTAGATTTACGGTATCGTCCCCAGATTTGCCCTCGGTCTACGGCCTCGATCCGGGTAGCCATTCACAACGAATCGCCCCTAGTAGAAGGCATTGAGTCATTGTTGCGATCGCTCCCCGGACTCTACCCCAAACTTCAGCCCTTGCCACCCGTCATTTTCACAGATCTGACACCCGACATTCAGTCCGCATTGTCAGACTGTGCAGCTCTCTTCACCAGCCACACCTTTTTTCAAGAACTGCTTCAGCCCCACGCACCGACACTCCAACGGTATATCCAGAACGGAGGCAGCATTATTGTCGAACATCCCATCCAGGACGATGAACTCGGCGAACTGCTCGTCATCCATCAACGCCTCAGTGAAGCCATCAAACAAATCAGCTCCGTTCAAGACGTGGCTGATAGTAGGATTCGGCGATCGCCCAATCCGACTCTCGGAGCTCCTGCCTCCAACTCTGAAATGGATCGCATGCATGGTGAACTAACTCAAGAACTGGACGAGATTTCAGTCGTCATTGAAGAGAAACTGGCTCTCATCAGTTCCGTTTATGAACCGTTTCTTCATCCCCTCGATGTCACCCTTACCTCCTGGGAAAACCTGCCGTTTTTGCACCCCCTCCGATGTCAGCCATTTAACTTTTCAAGATTACCGACCTTTGCCCAACAGCTTCACAAAATTCTTGTCGGACGAGGATTTTGCGTCATCTTAGGGAACATTACATCTGCACTCCAGGGGTATCTTGGAGAACCCTTATCACGGGGCGATCTCCGTGCTGCTGAAGAACTCGGCATCAACGCCCTTTATACCACCTGGCAACGTCACCGCCTGACTCAACTTCAATCCCCATCTCCTTAAATTCCATCCCCCCCGTACGGGCGAAGCATTGGGTACGAATATTAGAGATTGATCGAAAATCCTGGCCCAATGCTTCGCCCCTCCGCCCCATCAAATTTGCCCCCTCCGCCCCGGTTTCCCAATTTTTCCATCATTGACCACCATGCGCCTTCCCATCCGCGTCACGCTTCCCATTCTCATCGTCATGCCGATTATTGCCGCTGTCGGCTTGGGAGGCTGGCTGTCTTACCTGAGCGAGCAAGAGGTTGTACATGAACTAGCCGAAGAGATTAGTCGTAAAGCAACAGGTTCGATTGAACGGCACATTACAAATCATCTTGCCGATTCAAAAGTCGTCTATCAAACCATGTTAGCCACCCTCCAGGGCAGTGGGTACAACATGGAAACATCCTCTCCAGAGACCTTAGCCGACACAATCTGGTACATGGTTCAACAACAAGACTTACCCGATCGGATTTTCTTCGGCAGTTCTAACGGAGACTACTTAGGATTCAGCGATGCGCCAGATGGCGGGTGGACCATTCAAATCCGAAATAAAGACACCCTCCCCAATCGTCTCACCTATCGGTTGAACGACCAACGAGAACCTACGGACTTACTTCAATCTCAAATCTATGACCCCCGAGTGCGGGTGTGGTATGAAAAAGCGGTTGAGTCAGGAGATTTTACCTGGAGTCCTGTCTACGCCTTTGCGACGGAGCCAACTCTAGGCGTAACCGCAGCTCAACCCATTTATACATCCGCTGGAGAACTAAAGGGCGTCTTCGGCATTGACGTTTCGCTCGCCAGCCTGGGGCAGTTTTTAGAAGAATTAGAAATCAGCCCTGAAGGTCACGCCTTTGTCATGGAACGCACGGGCGAACTGATCGCGACCTCTATGAATACTGAACTCTTCACCGTTATTGATCAGGAAAAGCATCGTATTTTCGCAACCGAGAGCCATAACCCTTTGATTCAAGGTGTTGCGACTCAGCTCTTAGATGAAATGGGTCAATTTTCAACCGTCACTACGTCAGAAGAATTTATCTTAGACATATCGAGCGTCGAACAATTTATCGGAGTCAATCCGATTTTCGATCCAGCGGGGATTGATTGGATTGTCGTTGTTATGGTGCCGTCTACCGATTTTAGAGAAATTACCCTGACGAGTCTCCGATCAACGATTCAGGTAGGTCTATTGGTTGCCATTGGTGCGAGCCTGATGGGTATTTTTGTTGCACGATGGATTGCCCAGCCCATCAGCCGCCTGACTCGTGCAGCCTGCCAAATTGAGAGCGAACAGTACGACCCCAGCGTATTGACTCCAGTGCTTCGCCGCAATGATGAATTTGGGCGACTGGCTCGTATTTTTCAAGACATGGCAAAGGTCATCTATAGTCGTCAAAAAGGGCTTCAACAGCAACTCCAGCAGCTTCAGGAAGAACATGCCCGACAGTCTCTTCGTCATGCGCGACTGACCCAAATCAACAACATCACCTCATGGCAAAAGCTGGTTTACCAATCTCGATCGGTGCGAAATGCGATCGCCCTTGCCCAAGGAACGAGTCTTGCTGAGCGACTACAAAGAATATCTTATTTTCAAAACTTTACGCTAGAAGAAAGATACCGATTGCTGGAGTTTGGGGAAGAGCGCTACGTGCCACCGGGAACAGACATTTGTCAAGCAGGCGAACATGGAGAAGAACTCTTTTTCTTACTGGACGGAACTGCTGAAGTCCTAACAGATGAAGACCCACCACGCTATTTAACCTCCATTCATGCAGGTGAAGTCGTTGGCGAATTTGCCATGCTGCTCAATGTGCCTCGTGTGGCGAATGTCAGAGCGGTGACTCCAACGGCTTTATTTGTGGTAAATCGTGATGGGTTGCGGCAAGTTCTGACCGAATATCCTGACCTGGAAGAGCGCATTCTTATGACGCTGAAACAGCGCCAATCTACGAGTGAGAAATTATCTAAAAATTTGACGGTTATTCAGTCGCCTGAGTCGAGTGGTCAACCAAATTATCTGGATTGGGTGCGAAATCGTCTGAGACAGCTTATTCATGGAAGTTGAGACGATGGGGATAGAAAGGGGTGAGGCGATCGCCTCAGAACGTGAAGAAGAACAGACAACGGGAGACGTGCAAGGAGTAAGAAAAGTATGACGCTGACAACCACAACGGATACAGGCATTGGAATCAACGTTCCGGCTCAGACCTTGCACTATACGCCCGGTGCTGAGCCGACTCAATTTGTTGTGGACGTGGTCAACCAGAGCGATCGCTTCGCAACGATGCACCTGGATATCTTTGCTCCAGGAAATGAAGAAGGCTCAACCGCTTGGTATGATCTGACGCCTGAAATTTCAACCCGAAAGCCACCAGGCGATCGCACATCTTTTCATATCTCCATCTTAGGATCTCCGATTCCAGGCTTTGCTGGGCTTGTTAACCTTATCATTCGGGTTACCTCGTTGGAACTGGGAGAAGAGCGACGGATTATTCGTGTCTATGTTGATCCAGGCGGGGAGTTGCCGATTGGTATTAAAATGCCTGTGCGCCATTTTCAAGCCAGTCCATTAGATCAGATTCAAATCCCCGTATTTCTCGAAAATCCTTCCCATGAAAAGAGCCGAACTAGCCTGTGGATTGAAGGCATTCCGCCCGACTGGGTGATCGGAGGACTGGAACATACCTTCGACATTCCTGCGGATAGCACCATTGAAACGACCCTGATGCTGAGACTCCCCAATCACGTGAAAGCGATTCATGGGGCCTATCCCTTTACGCTTCGGGCTGTTCAGCCTGGGGGAACCACTTCTGAAGCCGAGGGGTGCTTAGAAGTCCTGGCGCAAGGACACGTCACTTTTAGCTGCACTCCAGAAGATCATGTTTTTCCGGTGCGCGATCGCCACTACCAGTGGGGCCGACACGGCGTTTATTGGGATGCATCGTTTGAAAATAAAAGTAACATTCCCCTTAAAGCGTCTCTCTCTATTGAGGGGGATGACCGTGCCCACCTTCCGCTTCAAGTGGTTCCTGACCAAACGGTACTGGAACCTGGCAAACATCAAGAGATTCAGCTCGGTGCCCTGATTTCTCGGCATTGGGTTGGCTTTGAAAAACGCATGCGGTTTGTTGTACACGGAACCGTCAGCGATAAACACGTTGATGTCCAACACGACACTCATCTTGTCAAACTCCGCATTCCTCCCCGCATTCCCCTCTGGCTCCAGGGGCTTGGTAGTTTTATCATTCTGTATTTTATTTGGTGGTTCTCCTGGCTCAATCCAGGTAATCCTTACTTTGGTCATCGAGCTGCCGTCAATTCAGTAGAACTGAGTGGAACCACCGATGAGGTAATCAGCGGCTCCAATGACCAAACCTCGATCAAGTGGCGAGTCAAGGGATTTTTCAACCCTATCATCAACCAACAGCTTGGGCGATCGCCCGATGCAGGTAAAGCCATTCGAGTGGTTCGCTATCGTCCGGTGAACAACGACTGGCTCGCCGCCGGACTAGAAAATGGTGAAATACAACTCAGTTCCTTGACCGGACAGGGACACACCACCACCTTCTCGCTCAGTCGAGATGACCGGGTGATGGATTTAGAATTTACCTACGATTCTCGTCATTTGCTGAGTGGGCACGGCAGTGGAGCCGTACTGCAATGGGCGGTCGATTATCCCCAGGGCGATCGCAACGACATTGTTCGGTTACCTGTTCGACTTCGTCAATTTGACTTCGCTGTGTATGGTATTGCAATAGTCGGTGAGAATCGATCAACCCTTGCAGTAGGCGGTCGCTACAATCGGCTATCCATTTGGGACTGGCAGCGCGATACCGTACTCGATATTGACTATCCTCATCCGGGCAGCCAGAACCAATACATCACTAGCGTTGACGCGGTGTTCTTCAATCCTTATCTGATGGCAACCGCCGACAATCAGGGGTACATTACCCTGTGGGACTTAAAACCCTGCCTGATCTCCAGTCGTCCGTGCAATGTTCTTGATGAATGGGAAAACGGGCATGGAGGCGAACCTGTTCGTGATGTAGCGCTCAGCCCCTATGGGTGCTATCTTACCAGCGCCGGAGCCGATGGTCGAGTGATGCTATGGCCCCTCTCATCGGCGGGCACCCGCTCCGTTCAATATCGAGAAGGCATTCAAATCGAACGCTCCCGCACCCCCTTCACCTCCACCGACATCAAAATCTGGGATGATGACATTCTCATCGCTTCTGGCAATGAAAATACCCAGGTCAGCGTCCATCGGCGCGATCGCATCTACGACTCTCTCTGCGACCTCCCCCCCTCTTCTCCCTAACCCCGTACGGGCGAAGCATTGGGGCAAAAATCCAGGAAATCTAACATACCTATGCCCAATGCTTCGCCCCCACCGCATTTCCCCATAATTCTGATCCTTCCATCACCATGACCCACTCCCCCCTTACTCCTCCGATTCCTGATATGGACGACCTCTACCCCGATCCCATGAACGATCCGACTGGCGATCCGAATGAAGCCGGAGTGGCGATCGCCGCTTGTCCGATTGCGGTCATCATCAATCCCTCGGGGCACCATACGGTCGAAGCTGGAGCCACGATAGAAATCAGCGTGATTGTCCATAACCGAGGCAATCAAAACGCTCTCATTGATGTTTATCTGACGGATGTGTCCCAGGTGGTGATGCAGTGGTGCAGCATGCCCTTTCAGCGATTGGCACTCATCGCCGGACAAAGTAGTGAAGTTCTGTTCCATCTGCAAGTGCCACTTCAGATCCCACCAGAATCGTATCCATATCAAATTGTCGTCGATGCCCCCGATCACTACCCAGAAGACACACCCCTCCAATACAACCAACTCGTCCAGGTCATTCCAAAGTACCAGGCGTCGGTCGAAGTCAACGACCCCACTTTTACGGTGCAACCGATTACCCGCTCAAATCAGCCGCTCATGCTGCAACCGGGTGGTTCTGTTGAAGTTTCGCTGATGGTCTACAACCGGGCCGATCGGGTCGATCGGTTTCGTCTGAGCTGCCCCGATTTAGATCCGAGTTGGTATCGGGTTCGGTATCCAGAAGGCTTTGAGAATGTGGGCGTTGTTCTCACGGCAGACAGCCTGGAACTAAATCCTCGGAGTCAGGGAGAAATTCGCCTAACGATCACTCTGCCGCTCAATGCGCTGGCAGGGCAACATGCGCCGACGCTCAAGCTCCATTCTGCTAACCATCCAGAGTTAGCGCTGCTCGATATTCTGTATCTGGAGGTTACGCCTCATCACTTACTCACCACCGAACTCAAGACCCTGGTCAGCACCGTTAAGTATCAGGCGGGGCTGTACTGGATTCGGTTGAACAATAGCGGAAATACCGCTCGACGGCTGCGGCTACGGGCTCGAATTCTCGATGAATCGTCGGACAGTTGTCGGTTTCACTGGGCTGAGGTGACCCAAGATGCGGATGCAGCCCTGACGCAGGCCATTGCAGTTCCTCCTCCTGAAATGGCGGTCAGTCCGACCGTTCGAGTCTTACCGAATGAATCGGTGACGATGAGCTTGGGCATTCAACCATATCCTACCCGCAAGCGTCCCTTTTGGGGAGGGGGCCAAATTTTCAACTTCATGGTGGAAGTGGAAGACGAACAAGGGCTTCCACTGGCTCAAGAGACCCTACAAGGCAGCCTGATTTGGCAACCCCGTCCCTGGTGGCACTTAATCTTACTTCTTCTCCTCTGTGCGGGCGGCCTGACGCTGGTTGGCTTCCCAATCTGGCTCTTGTTGCGTCCTTCTGCCCCCGCCGAAATTTTAGAGTTCTCCTCAGTCGAAGTATCCTATGAAGAAACAGAAGGAAAGCCGATTCGAGTAAGCTGGCAGATTAGTCATCCCAAGCAGGTAAAAACCATCGAACTGGTGGGGCGATCGCCCGAGGACGACTCCATCGTCAGCCCCGCCATCACCTTCGACTTTTCCAATGGCATTCCATCCCACCTCAGTCCGTTTTGTGTTGCGCGATCGCACCTCATTTGTCAGAACGTTCCGACCGATGCCTATCAGGCAGGAACCTATCGTTTTGACCTAGAAGTGAATACCCAACGGGGGCGTCGCTACCGTCGCAGTACCCAAATCCTCACCAGCCAAACGGCTCCCGTCACGATTCTGCCCACCCCGCTGCCGGAAATCACCACCTTTGAACCGACTCAAGCGCGATATGTAATGGACATCGCCCCCGTGATTCCAGCCAACGGAGATCCATCGGCCCAGATCCCCACAACCCAGGTGCCTCCCATTCGATTGAACTGGGCGATCGCCCATCCTGGAGAACTCCACAAGCTGATGTTAATCGGGCGAGATGCCGACCAGTCCCCGCTGAGTGCCCCTATTGAGTTTGACTTCAGTCGAGGCATCCCCCC
>JAYKJC010000320.1:0-4558 GCA_035285885.1 Leptolyngbyaceae cyanobacterium
GAACGAAGTGAAACCCAACGCCAGCAATGGTTTTGTTGGGTTACGCTAGCGCTAACCCAACCTACAACCTACATTTTAAGGCGTGTCCTGCCAGTAGGATGTGTTAGGCGTTAGCCGTAACGCATCACTCTAAGACACTTATTTGCTGGGTCTCGCAGTCGGTTAACGTCTAATTCACAGATGCTTTTATGACTCTTCAAACGCCGGAGCAACGGAGCACCCCTTCTTCTAAAAAGACGGGTGTATTTGAACAATTGTCGAAGCAACTCCGAGCTTCTTCAACCTATGTGACTGAAGAGTCGATCTTGCTAAGAATCTTGGTGCAATGCCTTGTCACGGTGGGGATTATCGCGACGGATGTGTCGGCTTCCCATGTGACTGGACTGGCGTTGACGAGTCTTTGGGCGGTTCCCGCTAGTGCGGTAGGGGCGACGTGGAGCTGGTTTCGGCGTCGGAGTCGCAACATTCCAACCAAGTTTGGGATTGCGATCGCCATGTTACTGGCCCTGGTGTTATTTTTCGATCGCCTGCTCCGCCAACAGCAAGACACTCGACTGGCGCTCGCCTATCTCCTCATTCAGCTTCAGGTGTTTCATAGCTTTGATCTGCCTCGACGGAAGGATCTGGGCTATTCGATGATGATTGGGCTGATTCTCGTCGGGGTGGCGGCGACGCTCAGTCAAACTCTGGCGTTTGCCCCGTTTCTTATCGCCTTTCTGGCGATCGCCCTTCCCACACTGGTGCTCGACTATCGCTCCAAGCTCGGACTCGCCCCTCAGTCTCTTCAGAAAAGTGCGATGGCCCTGCCCCTCCGACGAATTGGCATGGTCATGGGGGTGACCATCATTCTCGGTCTGGCAATTTTTGCCGTCATGCCCCGCTTTCAGGGCTATCAGATCCGCAGCTTTCCGGTAAGTACGCCCATTGAGTTTGAGGGTGAATTTAACACCAGCATCATCAACAATCCGGGCTATGAGAATGGTCAGGGTGGCGAAGAAACCGGGTTTGGCACCAATGGCGAAGGGACAGACACGGAGGAGGGCTCAAGTGCGGGGGAGATTGACGACGAGTCCTATTACGGCTTTAGTAGCCGGATGAATCAAAACCTGCGGGGCGAACTCGTGCCCAAGGTGCTGATGCGAGTGCGATCGCAGGCAGAGGGATTTTGGCGCGTGCTGGCCTTTGACCGATATACCGGGCAGGGGTGGGAAATTTCTCGCAATGACGAAGAGGATGTCGCAATCATTGAGCGTCCCGCCTGGACCTATGGATTCAGGCTGCCGTGGGGCATTGGGGCGAATCGCACCCGTGAGGTCATCCAGACCTACACCGTCGTGGCTGAGATGCCCAACTTGATTCCAGCGCTGTATGAGCCGCGCAAGATTTATTTCCCGACGCAACAAATCGCCATTGATCCAGAAGGGGGACTGCGATCGCCCGTCAATCTGGTGGATGGCATCACCTACACTGTCATTTCGGCTGCCCCCTACCGGGATCGTACGCGCCTCAGAGACACGAACACCACCTATTCTGAAGAGATTCAAGACTACTATCTCCAGGTTCCAGACGAGCAGGCCGCGATGCTTCGGCAGACCACCGAGGCCATTCTTCAAAGGGCAGAACAGACCCCGACTCAGCCCTATGAAATTGCGCTTTACCTGGCTCAATACCTCAAGCAAAACTACACCATTCAGCCTGACCTCCCCTTTCTTTCGCCGGATGAAGACCTGACAGAAGCGTTTTTGCAACGATACGAGGGCGGCTACCCGGATCACTTCTCCACCGTGCTGACATTGATGCTGCGCTCAGTGGGAATTCCATCGCGACTGGTGGCGGGCTTTGCTCCAGGGGAATTTAATCCGTTTACGGGGTTCTACATCGTCAAGAATGTGGACGCCTACGCCATGACCGAGGTGTTTTTCCCAAATTACGGATGGTTTCCGTTTGACCCCATTCCCGGCCATGAGGTGATTCCGCCAACGGTGGAGGATTATGAAACCTTCGGCGTGCTCAAGCAGTTTTGGAACTGGGTGGCGGGGTGGCTTCCTTCGCCTGTACGCGGCATTTTTTCAGACCTGATGACCATGATTGCACGGGCGGCGGGATGGGCGATCGCCACAATCGTGGCCCTGTTCACCGGGGGCTGGACGGGCGTTTTGCTGGGGATTGTGATGCTGATTGCCCTGGCCTTTGCCGGATGGCTGCTCTGGGTGGGGGGGCGATCGCTCTTGCATCACCTGTGGCTGAGAAAGTTGCCCCCGATGGAGGCGCTGTATCAGCAAATGCTTGACCATTTTTCAGGCCAGGGCTTCAAGAAATTGGCGGCTCAAACTCCGTTGGAGTACACCCAGTCCCTCGCAAATCATCAGTCTGCGGAACACCATGCTGTGGCCCAGGAGATTGCCCGTGCGTATGTGCAGTGGCGCTATGGGGGCATTCGCCCGAATGTTGCTGAATTGCAGAAAAAGTGGAAGAGTGTGCGATCGCAACAGTTCACGCTGCCACGATTGCGGGGGCGATCGCTACAGCGGACATAAAGATAACTGGGGCTGAAACTCGATTTTTCTAGCAGGACAGTGACTCAACGGTCTTCTGAGTTTCGTAAAGGACGTGTTCGACTTGAATGTAGTGGTCAGCGTTGACCCAGCCGAGGGATGCCTTTGTGACGATGCCGTTGGTGAGGGTCACGAAGGAAAAATTACGCACCTTTTCGCCGTGGTTTTCAACAATGCGAGGAACGCGGGCGGCATTTAAGTTGACGGTTTGAGCCTCGTCGATCACGATTTGTTCGCGCAGGCGTTTTTTGGTGTGGCGGAGGGCGTGGTGCATGTGGCCAAAGGTCACCAGGGGAACCGACTTGCCGATGCTGCGCGCATAGGCGATCGCCCCTGCTAGATCGGGGTCGCCAAAATCACCGCCTGTGGGATTCCAGTCGCGTCCGCAAATATCTTCTGGGCGATCGCCCAGTCCGGTAGGCCCCGTATGCCCGATGAAGATCAGCGTGTCATGGGCTGCATCGTCAACAGCCGCCTTCATTTTCTCAAGGGATTGCTCAAAGTTCTCAACGCCGTACCATTGACGGTAGAAAGTTTTGTTGCGCCAGTCGGGGCCACCCCAGCTAAAGGGGCGTCCTCCCACGACCGTAAGCCCTAATTGAGGAAAGTCGAGTTTGCCGTAGCCCACGTGGGTGTCGCCCAGCACATCGAGCTGTTTCCGCACGCGATTGTCGGCTCTGAGGTTGTAGGGAGCTTTGGCGCGTCCCCATCCCGTTGCGTTGTACCAGGCATCATGGTTTCCCAGAATAATGGCTTTTGGCCCGTCGTAGTGGGCGATCGCCTCGACAATCTCAACAGATTCGTTGCCAAAGTCTCCCACGAACAGCGCCAGGTCGATGTTGAGATGCCGGAGTGCTTCTGCATCCTCAGCTTCCCACTGGTCGTGAACATCACCAATGACTGCAATTGTGATCGATGTTTTGGGCATTGTGGAAGTGGGTTTTGTTGGGGCTGCCTTAGAAACCATGCAAACGCTCTCGGTAAGGATTAATGGACGGGTGAAAATTCGCCATTCCAATCTTACTCATCCGGATGAACCCGTGACTACCATTCATAAAAATGCACGATGTGCAAAGGAACACTCATGGGGCGAGCAATGATGTGGATAATCCTGGCGATTGGTGTTGCAGTGGTTGTGGCTGTGGAAATCGCCCTCCGTCGGGTGTTCGGGTTTGGCACCCCTTTGCTGTATGTGGCGGATGAGCGGATTGGCTATCGGCTGGCTCCTAATCAGGATGTGCGGCGGTTTGGCAATCGCATTGTCATTAACGACTATTCCATGCGAGGAGAGGCGATCGCCCCACACCGTTCTGCCCGAACTCTTCGCGTATTGCTACTGGGTGATTCGATTGCGAATGGAGGTTGGTGGACGGATCATGACGAGACGATTTCTGCACTCCTCCAGCGGCAGCTCTCATCATCGATGTCCCACCCGGAGATTGAGACGGTCGAAGTGCTGAATGCCTCGGCTAATTCTTGGGGGCCTCGAAACGAACTGGCCTATGTGGAAACCTATGGGTGCTTTGAGTCGCAACTCGTAATTCTGCTGATTAACACGGATGACTTGTTTGCCACGGCTCCGACCTCAGTTCAGGTGGGGCGCGATCGCAACTATCCCGCTCAGCGTCCCCCGTTGGCTTGGGCAGAAGTGATTGGGCGCTATCTGCTGCCTTCCGTCTCGATTCCAGAACTGGATGCTGTTCGTGCTGAAGGGGGCGATCGCGTCGGCACAAATTTAGACGCGATTCGACAGATTCAAGCCCTCGTCACTCAACAGGGGGGAACACTGGTGCTGGTGCTGACGCCTCTGTTACGAGAACTAGACTTGCGAGAACTAGAATCCTCAGGCAGCCGAGAGTACGAAATGAAAGCGCGAGATCGCCTCGCCGCATTCACTCAAGACCATCAGATTCCCTATCTCGATATGCTGCCGATCTTGAGCAGGCAGAGCGATCCGGCCATGCTGTATCGAGACCACATTCATTTCAATCCTCAAGGAAATC
>JAYKJC010000321.1:0-6442 GCA_035285885.1 Leptolyngbyaceae cyanobacterium
GCCCTCACCCTAAATCCCTCTCCCAAACTTGGGAGAGGGACTTCAAACCGCCCGCTCCCCTTCTCCCGGTGTTGGGAGAAGGGGTTGGGGGATGAGGGTAGGCCGGTATCGAGACTTATGCCGTGGAGTACTAGATAACGGCTGTAAGAGCGTATGTTTCGTGAGGGCGTATGCCATACGCCCCTACGGGTGGTCGTTTGTGAATCCAAGAATCTCTAATTCATCCCGACATTCTGCAACGTCAGGTTGTCTGGGTCTAGAGATTGTCTGCGCTGACAAAAATGCTTTTGTCGAGGTCGCCCAGGTCAATATTTTCTAGAAATGCGAGACTGTTTTGGGTGGGGGCATCTTGTCCGAGACGAACCAGAACCCCTGTTTCTCTCTCAATAAGGTCAAGATGACGACGTTTGATTCCTTCGGGGAGAGCCAGTACGTCTTTGTTGACGTTTAGGTCGGTGATGAAATCTTTCCCCCGAGCAATTTCCAGGAAGAAGGTGTCGGCTCCATTTCCTCCAGTTAGCTCATCTGTGCCAACGCCTCCGGCGATCGCATCTTTCCCTCTTCCGCCAAACAACTCATCTCGCCCCAGGTGACCAAAGAGAACGTCAGCTCCTGTGTGTCCTTTAATGCGATCGCGCCCTGCTCCACCGTGAGCAAAATCGTTGCCTTCACGGGCATTCAACGTATCGTGACCGCTCAGACCAAGCAGAATATCGGCTGTGCCTGAGCCACGGAGGATGTCTTTAAAGTAACTCCCTTCAATGAGTCGGTCTGAAACGAACTCACTCAGCTCGGTCACATCATCTAAGCTTTCCACTAAATCCTTAAAGCCGCCTAAAGGCCCACTATCAAAGAGATCATCATCCAGAAGACCGTCATTGGACAGCGCATCATCAAACAGGTTACTCACATAGTCAGCGATGTTGAGGTCGTCCGCCAGATTGATAACGTCCGTCAGGAAACTAAGATCGAGCGTAGGGTCTAAATCTGAGAAAAGAGTGTCAACGCTGTCTAAAAAGCTGAGGTCAACGCCATCAAACAGAGTGACCAAGTCGTTGAAGATGCCAGAGTCGCTGTTACTCAGGTACTCGCTGACAGCGTCATACAGGTCAAACGCAAGCACACTTCCGAGAGTATCGACCCAGTCGATGTCTTCCAGATTGAGGTTGCCCAAATCGAAATTCCCTAGATCGAAGTCGCCGAAATCGAGGTCGCTGAGATCCAGGTCTCCTAAATCTAAATCTCCTAGATTCAAGTCTCCTAAATCTAAATCTCCTAGATTTAGGTTTTCTAAATTGATTTCACTCAGATTGATGGAGTCCAGGAATGGCGTTAATCCATCGAGCGCATCATCAATATCCTGGTCGAGCGCGGCGGAGAGAAACCGACTGAGAGACTCCAGCACATCCATTCCTAACAAACCTGTCACGGTGTCAGTCAGGTCAAAAAGGTCAGTGACATCAATGTCTAAAAGACTCAGAACATCGTTCAACAGGTTGAGATCAATGCTGTCGATATCGCCAAAAAGGGGTGAATCCATTGTTAACGCCTGTGGTTGCTTCAGTCTGTTACAGCTACGAGTCGTTTTCTCTCTATCTTAAACACGGCTCGTGAATCTGTGGATAAAGCCCTCGTGATGATTCGCGACAGCAGCACTGAACGCTCTACCCAGGCAGCAATTCTCATTTTGAAAGACTTCACGCCCTCTCGGCGCTCACTTGTATAGGTTCAGGGGCAAAACGGTCGCCGCAAGCGACCGTTTTGCCCCTGAACTTCCATAATGAGAATTGCTGCTACCCGGGTAAACCGTCCACGAATTCTCGCTGAGTCTATATACTTGACTATATTTGCGTGAGTATTGCGTGAATCTATTGACGTGAATATGCTGAATCAACTGGCTGAGTCCCGGAGGTTGAGAAAGCTCAAACGGTGAGATCCCTTAAGGTTCAGGGTGTGGTGTGGCATGACCAATCAACTTCTTCCTAGACGGCAGCGGCGACGTGTCACTCAATCGGAGCGGGCGATCGCCCCTCACCCTCGACAGCGATTGCTTACGACCCTGTCGATTGTGCTAATTGGGATTGGCATTTTGCTCCGGGTGATGCAGTTTGCCTCAGGCCGTTCTCTCTGGGCCGATGAAGCGAAGCTGGCCTTGAACATCCTCGATCGCTCCTACCTGGAACTCACACAGGTTTTGGACTACGATCAGGTGGCTCCAATTGGGTTTCTGTGGGTTGAGAAGTTGGCGACGCAGCTACTTAGTAACGCTGAAGTGGCCCTCCGCATCTTTCCGTTTGCGGCCAGCATCGCATCGCTGGTGCTGATCTGTCAAATTGCACGTCGGTATCTTCATCCAGTGGGGGTTCCCATTGCGATCGCCCTATTCGCGCTCCATGCACGAGAAATTTACTATTCGTCAGAAATTAAGCAGTATTCTAGCGATGTGATGGTGGCGCTGCTATTGGTGGCTGTGATTTACAGTCCGTCACCGTTGCTTACCCGACGGCAGATCTGGCTTTTCTCAGGGGTGGGGGCGATCGCCGTCTGGCTGTCCCATCCCTCTATCTTCATTCTGGCGAGTCTTGCCCTAACTCAAATCCTCTCCCAGATCATCCGCACCATTCGGGATAAAAAAGCGTTTCAGCTTGGCGCATGGGTTCCCGTATATGGGGCGTGGGCAGTGAGTTTTCTGGCGTTTTACTTTCTATCGGTGAGTGAAAACAGCGGCAATGACACCCTCCTGACCTCCTGGGCCAGTCGTCGCGCCTTTCCTGCGGGATTCCCAGATTTAGATTGGCTGTTCTACTCGCTCAAGCGATTGTTTTGGAAGCCGCTAGATTTCCCCAAGCCCTTTTTTGATAAGGTGGCGATCGCCGCTTGTCTGGCCGGAATCGTCTCGCTTGCTCGGCGCAAAGGAGAAGCCGTGGGGCTGCTGCTGCTGCCGCTGGTGATGACCCTTGTCGCGGCCTATCTCCACAAATATCCTTTTTACAGTCGGGTCATTTTGTTTCTCATTCCGTTTATGGCGCTGCTCATGGCTCAGGGCGTCGCATGGCTGATCACCCTCCGGGTCGAAATCCCAAACCTCCGGTCAACCTGGACGCGCATCGCTGCATCGTTTCTTGGGTGTATCTGGGTGGGACTGCTCCTGTATGTTCCTGCTGCCAAAGCCCAGGCGTATCTCACGCCTCCGGTGACGGATGAGGAAATTAAGCCCGTAATGGCCTACATCGAAGAAAACTGGCAATCTGGCGACCTGATTTACGTGTTTCAGAAGAGCCAGTTTCAGTTCGAGTTTTACCGAGAGCAGTACGGCTTTGACGCGGATGAGTATGTGGTGGGGGTTGACCCTGATGCCTATGTGGAAACCGATTTTGGCAAAGTGAAGCGGCTCTATCGCCAGAATCTCCGTCAGTTTTGCGGGCGCGATCGCCTTTGGGTGCTGATTTCTGATCTCAAAATTCGTCCTCAGACGGAATTTATGCTGGAGCGACTGGATCAATGGGGCGATCGCCGTGACAGTTTTGAGGTCGATGCCCTTGCATCTTCGGTTTACCTGTACGATTTGGGTCAATGTTCCGGCAAATGACCCCATCGTGTCGGGGCAGATGGCTAGAGGAATTGCAGATTGAGTGTTTAGATGAATAGGCGATTTACCGGACAGCGAAACCCCGGCAACAGCGGTGAGGTTAACTCATCGGTGTCGAGCAACGTTGCAGTCAATGCCAACTGTCCCTCGTTCCGCCGATAGACTTCCAGTCGTTTCTCCAACCGATCAGCAATCCAATATTCTTGTACGCCCTGTATAGAATAGAGCTTGAGCTTGGCTTCCTTGTCTCGCCGAATATTCGCTTCTCCTGGCGACAGCACCTCGACAATCAATTCTGGAAATCCGGTTAAATGTCCGGCTTCATCTTCAATCAACGCCAACCGCTCAGCGCTGACCCACACCACATCGGGAATCACGTTGTCGCTATCGGACGCAACAATACCTGGAGCTGGAATCGCCTCACCCAGTCCTGAGGCTTCTGACCAGCGATCCAAGATGCTGTAAATTCTGCCGCTGACCTGTTGATGCTTTCGATGGGGCGATCGCGTCACAAATAACTCTCCATCAATCAATTCATAGGTCGTGCCCTCGCTCTGGGGCAACACCTCAAGATCCCGAATCGTCCATCGAACGCGATTAGCAGTTTGACTCATGGTGATTGTTGCGGGTGGGTTCTATGCTTCTTATTCTAATCACTCTCTGACTCCTGGTGTCTTCGCTGGGGATCCCACTGCAGAAGCTCTGCCTCCTGCAAAAAGAGGAGCCAGAGGCTCCAAGCAGGTACCCATTCGGAGAATGGGTACCAGAAATAAGCTCAGTGCCATCGACACATCAATGGATGCACGTCATGAATGCACGTCACAGACATAAACTAAAGACATAAATTTTTGTGAAAACTCGGCATGGAGAACGTTCAGGCGATCGCCGCATCCCTTTTTGAGTCAGCATTCCATCACGATGCTGGGCGTGTGTGGATGTGCTAACTAGAACATTAAATGGTCTCAGGAAGTTGGTATGGTAGTTCCCAACTGCTCTGATTCATCTGCTTCCGTACATCCCCCTTATGGCGTTATCTCCATCCAGCCCATATCGACAGCACTTGCTTAAGTCCCCGGTTTATGGTGCATTTTTGTGGGTGGTGGGCTCAGCCTGCCACCCACAAAAATGCTTCAGTTCTAATCGAGTGTTATGGCGGGTACTCTTTAGTACTGCGCTGACTGTTTTCCTTGTGGTCGCGTTTCCGGCGATCGCCCAGGCTGATTCACAGGCACCGATCCCTCCTGAGTCTGCATTTCAAGTGGCTCAAGTCACAACGGCTGAGGACGTTTCAGAGGCCGTGACCGACGAGTTGGCACGCGAGGTTGACCTCATATCCCCCGATGCACCTGGCGCTGAGGGAGCAGAGCCTAGAACGGTCAAAATTGACGGCTCTGGTCTGATGCAGCCGATTAACCAGGCGTTGAAGCAGCGATTTGAGACGGAGTTTCCTGGCACCGAAGTAACGCTGGATGCCAACGGAACCGAATCGGCCATTCAAGCGCTGCTGAATGAAGACATTGACCTGGCGGCCATTGGGCGATCGCTCACGGATGAGGAGAAGGCGCGGGGACTGGTGGAAGTGCCCATCAGCCAGGAACCCATTGCGGTGATTGTCGGGCGCAATAATCCGTTTGACGGCACGTTAACGCTGGAGCAGTTTGCTCAGATTTTTCGGGGTGAAATTATTGACTGGGCTGAGGTGGGGCGATCGCCCGGTTCCATTCGACTGATTGATCGACCGTTGAACAGTGATACACGGCTTGTGCTGGCTCGATATGGCATTGTCGCCCCAGGCGAGGCGGCAACGGGAGAACAGGTGGTGCGCCTGGAAACGGACGATACGGCTGAGGTGATTCGCAAATTGGGCACGGATGGCATTAGCTATGCGATCGCCAGTCAGGTCGAAGGTCAGCGCAAGGTGAAGCTGGTGAAGCTGGCGGTGTTGCTCGACACGCTGCCGTCCAGCCAGTTCTACCCCTACTCTCAGATTCGCGGCTATGCCTACAAGAAAGCGTCGGAGGCCGAAGTGTTGCCCTTCGTCAGCTTTGCCACCGGGGATGCGGGACAAACCGCTGTGCGTGACGCCAAATCAGCCGAAGCCAAGGCCATTGAAAAAGAACTGAATCCGCCGCCCCTCGTTAACCTGGTGAAGCAAAAAACGGAAAAGCCGAACGGGGCGATCGCCCCTATTGCTTCTGGAATTTCCTGGTGGGTGTGGCTTTTGGTGCCGCTTGCCGTGTTGTTCCTGATATTTGCCTGGGGGCGATCGCAGTTCTCTACCCCCACCGCACCAGCTTCACAAGGCGAACCAGAAGGCGAACCAGAGGCCAAGACGAACGGCAAAGTCACCGCTCCTTCTTCCTTAGAATCAGACTCAGAAACGGGATCACCTGCTCCACCTATTGAGGTGGGCATTGCACCTACCGAAAGCTCTGTTCTCACCAGTAATGGCGGTGTTTCCCTTCAGGGCGAACGTCCAGAGGGCGGTGCTATGCCAGACACTTCAACAGAATCTCCAGCCGTCGAAGAAAAAGAGACTTTTGGGGCTGAAACCGTGTCCAGGGCGTCGGATGTCGATGTGACGGATGCCGATGTGACGGATGCCGATGTGACGGATGCGAGTGAGCCTGGAATTGATGAGACTGTCTCAGTCGAACCAGCTCTTCCTGAACCAGCTCTTCCTGAACCGGAAAGTCCTGAAACGGAACCGCTGACCCTTGTTTCTGCGGATGGCCGAGTGGCGCGGCTGGGCTCCAAAATTTTGTATTACTGGGAAAATGCGGATCTCGTCTATCGGCAGGGGGTACGGGCACTGGACGAGGGAGATATTTGGGTGGCGATCGCCTGTTTTCG
>JAYKJC010000322.1:0-3894 GCA_035285885.1 Leptolyngbyaceae cyanobacterium
GGCGATCGCCCACCCAAATATAAGCAAAAGAAGGAAACAGACATTGCCTGTTTCCTTCTTTTTGGTTTTTAAGAGCACAGACATTGCCTCTGCTTCCTTTTCTCTGAATGGGAACCTGCTTTGGAACCTCTGGTTTCCGTTTAGACAGGAGGCAAAGCCTTCTCATTAGACTTCCTAGCGAGACGCTACGAACATGCATGTCAGGCGTTTATGCCTCTGGATTCCTGACTAAAAATCAAAATAGATGTAGGGCAAGCTATCGGCTGGAGCCAACAACCACGACAGGTAGAGAAAGATGGGAACTAAGCCAATTTTCAAAGGCCAATTGAGCTGAAGCTTCATGCCGCGTCGAATGGCGTATAGCAGCCCCATCCCGATCATGATGCCAATCAGCAGCCACAGCAATTCGCCTCGGGTGATGCTGAGGGTTTCAACGTAAATCTTTTGGGTGAACTGGATATCGGGCGATCGCCCAAACAGTCGCTGCATCGCCAGGGTAAACTCAAACGGATTGGGCAACCGAAAGAAGATCCAGGAGAAAAAGACGGTGAGTTGGGTGACGGCCCATGCGACGACTGTGCCTGGTACGCTTTTCCACCAGCTTTGGAGCCGTGGAGATTGCCGCGACCCCATCTCCACAATGCGATGAACCGCTAGCGCCAAGCCATGAATTCCGCCCCAAATGATGAAGCCCCAGCCAGGGTTGTGCCAGATTCCGGCGACCAACATCACAATCACCAGATTGACGCAGGTTCTCGCGAGTCCTTTGCGGGAGCCGCCCAGAGGAAAGTACAGGTAGTTTCTCAGCCAGTCTCCCAGGGTCATGTGCCAACGTCGCCAGAAGTCGGCAATGCTGGTGGCGAAATAGGGGTAATTAAAGTTCTCGGGGAGGTTGAAGCCCAGGAGGGTGGCGCTGCCTCGCGCAACATCCACATAGCCGCTGAAATCGAGATAGAGCTGGAGGCCATAGGCAAAGGTGGTGAGCCAAATGTCGCCGCTCCCGGCTCGATCAATGTTGTCAAAGCTGAGATTGACGTAGGTGGCGAGGTGATCGGCCAGCAACAGCTTCTTGACGGCACCACAGGCAATTAGCCAAAGTCCATCGATGACCTGATCCAGTCGGGGCGATCGCAACGCCTGAAACTGACTCCCCAGATAGTGAAATCGCGTGATCGGCCCAGAAAGCAGCTTCGGGAAAAACAGCTTGTAGGTGCAGAACTGAAGCAGATTCGAACTGGCAGGTTCCCCTCGATACACATCAATCAGATAGGCCATGCACTCAAACACAAAGTAGCTGAGGCCCAGGGGAGCAATGAGGTTCTGGGCGACCCAGTCTGCCCCCAGCGTCGCCTGCGCATTTCCCGTCAGTTCTCCCGTGGTTGTCAGGAGAAACGGCACGTACTTAAACATCAGCAGCATGATGATGTTGAGGATGATGCTGACCCACAAGAGCCGGAGCCGACGCCGATTCCAGTCCTGCTGAGCAAATTGCCATTCGACCTCTGCATCCGGATTTTCCTCAGGAGCGGGAGCTCCAATCGCCAGCCCCATGACGTAGGTGATGAGCGTAATCAGCACCAACAGAGGAACGTAATAAATTTGCAGCGACCCGTAAAAGACCAGACTCGCAGCCAGCAGAATTCCCAACCGGAGCGATCGCTCTTCTCGCGTCCAGTAAATTCCTAAAACGCTGAACAGAAAAATGCCGTAAGTGATGGAAAGCAGCGTCATAACGTGCGGTTAATGAAGTAAGGCTCTACTAGTATTGACAACTCAAATTCTCTCAAGTCTACGCGAATCTGCGGGGAGCCTCCAACGCTAGCGTGTTGAACTTAATGGTTCAATGGGAAAATCAGTCGTCTGGAAGATGGCAAGAATTTCTCGAACGCCAGTGCAAATGAAGCTGGGGTGTTATTTTCAAATCCCTTGATGGAAGGGCTTTGCAGGGTACCCATTACGCTGTAGAGTGCTGTTAATGCCGAGAGTAGTGGATGGGGAGCGGCGTGTGGGTCGCTGCTTGTTCAACTGCATATTGTCTGCATATTGTTATGAAATATAGCTAGCATCATCAGTGTGGTTGAGGGTATGGCAACGATGTCTGACATGGGTTTAGCCATATCGGGCGAGAATTTGGTGAGAGGGAATTTAGTGAGAGGGAATTTTAGGAGGAAAGTATAGAATGACCACTACTGCAAGTTTTCCAATTGATCTGAGCACGTACAAGGCGATCGCCCTTGACCCGTCTGTTCCCACATTGACTGACGAACAGCGTCAGGCTCTAAAGTTCAATATTCAACTGTGTCGTGATGCGATCGTCTTCTTCACTGCCACAGGAGCAGCTCGCGGCGTAGGTGGACACACGGGTGGCCCTTACGATACGGTTCCCGAAGTCATGATTCTAGACGCTCTCTTCAAGAGCCAGCCTGAGAAATTTGTCCCTATTTTCTTCGACGAAGCCGGACACCGAGTCGGGACTCAGTACCTAATGGCGACCCTGAACGGCGATCTTCCTGCTGAGCAGCTCATGCGTTACCGAGAAGCCCATCAGAAACTTCCCGGTCACCCCGAACTGGGTCTCACCCCTGGCGTGAAATTTAGCTCTGGTCGCTTAGGCCACATGTGGCCATATGTCAACGGTGTGGCTATGGCAAATCCTGGGAAAACGGTTTTCTGTCTGGGATCTGACGGGTCTCAGCAAGAAGGAAACGACGCAGAAGCTGCACGCCTGTCTGTTGCTCAGCACATCAACGTCAAGCTCATCATTGATGACAACGATGTGACCATTGCTGGAAACCCCTCCAAATACCTTGGTGGCTACAGCGTTAAGAAAACCCTCGAAGGTCATGGACTAACGGTTTTGGAATGTAATGGTGAAGACATTGATGCCCTCTACGCCAATATTTGCCAAGCGATCAACACACCGGGTCCCGTTGCTGTAATCTGTAAGCGCCCCATGTGCCCTGGCATCGAAGGACTCGAAGGCTCGAACCACGGCCATGATGTGATCTCCGTAGACGGTGCGCTGAAGTACCTCGAATCTAA
This sequence comes from Leptolyngbyaceae cyanobacterium, assembly GCA_035285885.1. Lineage (GTDB taxonomy): Bacteria > Cyanobacteriota > Cyanobacteriia > CAKZMO01 > CAKZMO01 > JBCCWF01. The sequence goes on from JAYKJC010000322.1 coordinate 3,043, forward strand.
AGGACATACCGCTGCCGTTGAGATTCTCAAGGGTATTGAAAAGCCCAAGAATACGTACACATTCCTCGGCTCTAGCGACAAGATGGGGTCAAACCGCAACGTCTTCGGTGAAGCGATGGTTGAAGTGCTCGGTGCCATGAGTGAAGAAGATCGGAAGAACAACGTTCTAGTCGTTGACAGTGACCTCGAAGGTTCCTGTGGACTCGCTCAAATCCGCAAAGCTCACTCTGAAGTCTTCATCAGTGGCGGAATTCAAGAACGCGGCAACCTTTCTGCTGCTGCTGGTTTCGGCATGGAGAAGGGAAAGCAGGGTGTTTTCGCCACCTTCAGTGCGTTTTTGGAAATGTGTGTTTCTGAAATCACCATGGCGCGGTTGAACTACTCCAACCTGCTGTGCCACTTCTCCCATGCGGGCATCGACGACATGGCCGATAACACGTGTCACTTCGGCATCAACAACATGTTTGCCGACAACGGGTTGGATGACGGCTATGAAACGCGTCTTTACTTCCCCGCCGACGCCAACCAGATGAAAGCGGTTGTGAAGCGCATCTTCAACGACCCCGGCCTCCGCTTTATCTTCTCGACCCGTTCCAAAGTGCCCATGATTTTGGACACGGACGGCAACGAGATGTATGCAGGAGACTACACTTTCACCCCAGGTAAGGATGAAGTGGTACGGGAAGGTTCTGCGGGCTACATCGTCACCTTCGGTGAATCGATCTACCGGGCACTGGATGCCGTGGAGCGCCTGAAGCAAGACGGCATGGACGTGGGTCGGATTAACAAAACCACCCTGAACGTGGTTGATGAGGAGATGATGGCGAAGCTTGGCAAAGCGCCCTTCGTTCT
>JAYKJC010000323.1:0-9300 GCA_035285885.1 Leptolyngbyaceae cyanobacterium
CACAGTGTCATTAATCGAGCCCTGGTGCAAACGGCCATGGGCTTAGACTCCGACAGTCTGGCAAAATTGCGACTCTCAAACTGCGGCATCAGCATCGTTAACTTTTCGGGCACCCTGGGCGACCCTGTCCAGCTCGAATCCTTTAACCTGGTGGATCACACGGGTGAACCCGTCCCCGATATTCGGGGCGGACACCTTGGCCCCCGCATTTTGCTGGTGCGGCACGGGGAGACCGACTGGAACCGCGACAAGAAGTTTCAGGGACAAATCGATGTGCCGCTGAATGAGAACGGCAAGCGGCAGGCCGGACAATGTGCAGAATTCTTGAAGGGCATTCATATCGACCGAGCCATCAGCAGCCCCATGCTTCGCCCCAAGGAAACTGCCGAGATTATTCTCAATCATCATCTGGGGGTAGAACTCGAACTGGACTCGAATCTGGTGGAAATTGGTCATGGCCTGTGGGAAGGAAAGTTTGAATCGGAGATTGAAGCAGAATTCCCTGGTCAGCTCAAGCAATGGAAAGAAGCTCCCGAAACGGTGCAGATGCCTGAGGGCGAAAACCTGAAGGATGTGTGGGAGCGGGCAGGGAAAGCCTGGAAAGCAATGCTGGATTCCACCGTTGCCCCCATTGATGGGGAAGACCTGGGCCATCCTCAAACCATCTTGGTCGTTGCCCACGATGCCGTCAATAAGTCGCTGCTCTGTCAGATTATGGGCCTTGGGCCAGAACATTTCTGGACATTCAAGCAGGGGAATGGATCGGTTAGCGTCATTGACTATCCAACGGGACCCGAAGGGCGTCCGCTGGTTCAGTCGTTAAACATCACGTCGTTTATTGGTGGGGTGCTGGATAAGACGGCGGCGGGTGCATTGTAGAAGGATCGTAAAACGGTTTAGGGCGAATGGCATTCGCTCTAAACCGTTAAATACGCAATGTTTCGTATATGTCTGGTTCCCTGTCTCTGGCAGGGAACAGCTGCGGGAGCCTCCGGCTCCGATTTGCATGGGAGCCAGAGGCTCTAGCGAGCATTCCCAGCGTCTCGCTGGGAACAAGGAATAAAGTGTTGGTTGGGTAGATACACATTTTTGTTGTAAACCAATGGTGACTGAATGGCTAAGAGAAGTCAGGGTGCTAGATCCGCTTTCAGGGACGGATCAGGTTTCTGATGTCTGGGTGGTGGATGGCGTTCTTGCAGCGATACGGACTGCGTCCAGTCAAGACATGCCCCCCTCGCCGACTCAACTTGTCCTTGATGAATCCCTTAAAGCCGTCCTGCCTGCCGATATCACTGAGCAGGAAATTGAGACCACCCACCAACCGGGGTTGGTTCTTGCTCCTGGCTTGGTTGATCTGTACAGCCATTCGGGTGAACCGGGGTATGAATCACGGGAAACGCTGAAGAGTTTGGTAGCTGGGGCGATCGCCGGGGGCGTTACTCGGCTCACCCTGCTGCCCGATACCTATCCGGCCTTAGACACTCCTGCCAGTGTTGAGCACATTCGCCGCCAACTTCAATCGCTGACGACTGTTGATGCGCTGAACGCAACTCCCCAGGTGAATGTGTGGGGGGCGTTGACCCTGGGAACGAAGGGAGACCAACTGGCAGAGCTGGGCGATTTGGCTCAGGCCGATGTCGCTGGATTCTCCGATGGAGTTCCTCTGCAAAATTCCATGCTGCTGCGGCGATCGCTCGAATATTCTCAAATGTTTGCCCAACCCATCGCCCTATGGCCGTGCGATCGCCCTTTGGCTGGAAAAGGCGTAGCCCGTGAATGTGCAACCTCGGTTCGATTGGGATTGGTGGGCAACCCTGCCCTCTCAGAAACAACGGCTCTGGCAGCGCTGTTAGAAGTCATCGCCGACACCTACGGTTCCCATCTCGCAAATTCAGACGCCAATGGTAGCGTCCCCTCCTCGCCAAGGGTTCACATCATGCGCGTGTCCACGGCTCGCAGTGTGGAGCTGATTCGAGCGGCAAAATCGAGAGGACTCCCCATCACCGCCAGCACCACCTGGATGCACCTGCTGTGGAGCGTGGAGGATCTCGACCGCTACGACCCTACCCTCCACCTCGACCCGCCCCTCGGCACCGATGATGATCGGGCGGCGCTGATCGATGGCGTGAAATCTGGGGTGATTGATGCGATCGCCATCGACCACAGTCCCTACACCTACGAAGAGAAAACCGTCGCCTTCGCCCAGTCCCCCTCCGGAGCCATCGGCCTGGAGCTAGCCCTCAGCGCCCTATGGGAACGATTCGTCGCTTCAGGAGAATGGACTGCCCTAGACTTGTGGGCCGCCTTGAGCCTAAATCCAGCCCTGTGCCTCAACCAATCCCCCCCCTCATTACTGGTTGGCCAACCCGCCGAAATGGTGCTTTTTGATCCACAGGCGACCTGGCAAGTCACCCCTCACACGTTAGAATCACAGTCATCCAACACTCCATTGCTCGGCCAATCCCTCAATGGAAAAGTACTCAAAGTATGGACATGATTGAGGCCACCCATGCCATCTGACATCGTTGAAATCTTATCTGCCGAAGATATCCGCCGCACCCTCACTCGGCTCGCCTCCGAAATCATCGAGCAGGCAGGAGATCTCCAGTCACTCGCGCTCATCGGCATCTACACCCGAGGCGTTCCCCTCGCCCATCTGCTGGCCACACAAATCGAAATGCTCGAAAACATCAACGTCGATGTGGGAGCCCTCGACATCACCTTCTATCGAGACGACCTCGACAAAATCAAGCTCCGCACCCCTGCAAAAACCAACATCTCATTCGACCTTTCGGGCAAAACCATCGTGCTGGTCGATGATGTCATCTATAAAGGACGCACCATTCGAGCTGCCCTCAATGCCGTCAACGACTATGGACGGCCTGAAATCATTCGTCTTGCCGTGCTGGTCGATCGGGGCCATCGAGAGGTTCCGATTCACCCCGACTTTGTGGGCAAACAGCTACCCACCTCGAAAGAAGAAGCCGTGAAGGTGTGTCTCACCGATGTCGATGGTCGAGACGCCGTAGAACTCGTGCCTCGTCCCCGATAATCAGCTGTTTGAGCCCATTCAGACGTGCGCAAGTTCCCACTCCATCGCGCAGGTTTGTGAATGCTGGCAGGCGCAACCCCTCAAAAAAATCGTAAACATTAAGTTCATCAGACTGGGCTGCATTTGGACTTACACTGATGTCAAATGCTGACGTGACGTACAGTTGTTAAGCGCAGTCGGCATTCCACCGTCTTGTCACAGTTTTTTGTTTTGATCCACTCTCGATCAGATTTCTATCATGATGGATCCGTTGCCGGAGTCATCTTTACCCATGTCCCACGCGTTCGGTTCTGAGCCGCCCAGCGATCATCCCGCAGGAACGGACTTCGTTCTGGTCTGCGGCTTGGGCAGCTTGGGCCAGCACTGCGTGGAGATCTTGAAAGAATTTGGCGTGGTCGTCAGTGCGATTGAGCTAAACATTCCTCAAGACTGGGAAATACCGGGCATTCCTGACGTTATCGAGCAGCTGTGGCAGGGAGACTGTCGCCAATCTGAGCTGTTGTTGAAAGCAGGCATCACCAAGTGTCGAGCCATTCTTCTAGTTACCGACAACGAGCGAGCCAATCTAGAAGCGGCATTTGCCGCGCGATTGCTGAATCCAACTGTTCGGCTGGTCACTCGGTCGTCCAAGCAGAATCTCAATCATCTGCTGAATCAGCAACTTGGCAATTTCATTGCCTTTGAGCCGACTCAACTGTCGGCCTCAGCGTTTGCATTGGCCGCAATTGATGAGAATATTCTGGGCTTTTTTAACCACCACGAGCAGCTCTTTCAGGTGATTCAGCATGTGATTGATGAGCAGCATTATTGGCGGGGCACCCGGAAAGTTCATGAACTCAATACTCGAATGCGGAGAGTGTTGATGCATGTGCCGTTTCAGGGGCGATCGCCCAACGGCTCATGCAACGAGTCTTTTCAGCAATTTCATCAATGGGAGCCCAACGCCACAATCCAGGCAGGAGATGTGCTCATCACCATCGAAGTCACGCACCCCTTGATGCTGGCGAGTCAACTCCTGGATGACGACAGCTCAACCGAAACACTAACGTGGCAAGACCAACTGAAGAACGCCCTCAAGCAGCTCAACGGGATAAAAGCCATCAAAAAACTGTGGAGCAGCACCGACCCCCGCGATCAAATTCAGCGGGTGGCGTTGATTTGTGGAATGACGGTGGTGGTGTTATTGTTCAGCGGCACAGTTTTGCTGCGCCTGTTCTATCCCGATACATCGTTAATGAACGCCTTTTTTGCCACGGTCGTGTTGCTGTTGGGCGGGTATGGTGATCGCTTCGACGATTTTCAGATTGATGTTCCGATTCCCATCTGGCTACGGTTGTTTAGTCTACTGTTAACGATTGCAGGCACAGCCTTTGTCGGGGTGCTGTACGCGCTACTCACCGAAAAGCTCTTAACCCTCCGACTTCAGTTTCTAGAAAAGCGCCCGCCCATTCCCACCCAAAATCACGTGGTGGTGATCGGCATGGGCCGAGTGGGACGACGGGTAGTGGACTTACTCCAACGCTTTCGTCATCCCCTTGTGGGCATTGTGGATCACATGCCCGATGAAGATACGCTGGAGCAGATTCCGCTCGTCACCGGAAACTTGAATGCGGCCCTGGAGAAAGTGAACTTGCTGTCGGCCCAGAGCATCGTGGCCGTGACAGAAGATGAATTGCAGAACCTGGAACTCGGGCTGATGGTGCATGACGCCAATCCTCAAAGTCGCCTGGTGATTCGCACCTATGACCAGCGGTTTACCGATCGCGTTGCCCAGCTCTTTCCCTATGCTCAGGTGCTGTGTGTATCGGCCCTATCGGCAGAAGCCTTTGTCGCCGCCGCCTTTGGTGAGATTGTGTTGAGCCTGTTTCGACTCCACACCCAGACTGTTCTCGTGACGGAATACAACATCGAAGACGGTGACACCCTCAATGGCTTGCTGCTGTCGGATATTGCCTATGGGTACGGCGTTGTACCGCTGATCTATCAGCGCGTCGGCACCTCAGCGGAAGCCGTCATGCCGTCCGACGATGTGCGTTTACGGGTGGGCGATCGCCTCATCGTCCTCGCCACCATTGAAGGGCTAAAGCGCATTGAGAAGGGAGAACTCGCCCCCCGCCAGTGGCAACTGATTGTCGAGAAACTCCTCACCCCCCGCGCAACCTTCGACGGAGCCTCAGAAACGGCACTGATTTCTGGATGCTCGATGGAAGTCGCCCATCACCTGATGCACCACGTCCCCGGAACATTGCCTCAGTTGCTCTACGAACATCAGGCCAAACGACTCGTTAGAAAACTGAGAAAAGCCCAGGTTCTAGCCAAGACAGAATTACAGAATAGGTAGGATAGCTCCTCATTTCGCTGTTCAAGTTGCTGCTGTTCGAGTTGCAATATCGCCTGAGCCAGTGTTTCATTATCAACATCTGCCAAATCCGATTTAGAGTAAATCGTGACAAGAATAATGTGGTTCTGGGTTTTGAGATAGTAAACCACTCGATAACCCGATCGTTTACCCTTTTTGATGTCACTATTTTGTAGCCGAACTTTGAACAGTGAGTATTGGGGGCCTGTGAAGCGATCGCCCGGAAGCTCACCTGTTTTGAGCTGGTCGATGAGTGGCTGCAAATCTGACTGAATGTTCCGATATCGCTTAGCTAATGATCGCAAATCCTTTTGAAATCGAGGTGTTAATGCGATTTGAACAGAGGATGGATCAGTTGGCATCAACTCCATCCCACATTTGACTCAAGGGAATAGTTTGCCCTCTTAGAGCCTCTCCTAACCCTTCTCTTAGTCCATCAAGTACTTGATGTGTTGGAGTGTCATCGAGATCCGTTTCCTCACCACTCGATTCTTCCTCTTCATCAGCAATAAGAACAATAACGCGGACACGTCGATCTCGTGTCAATTCAAGCGGATGGTCAAGAGAGAGCTGCCCATCATCATTGATAACAGCAGTAGTTTCGATGGCTTTCATCATTTCAGATCAATTATCGAAGACTAATAACTATGAATTATGCATCAATTGTAAGTTCATAATTCACCTTCGGTGCAGGAACAAATGCGCCCTCAGCTTGCCAAGCTTCAACATACATCTGAATGACTTCCTCACCCTTACGAATCGCCTCTTCGCGAGTCTTTCCATGGGTGCAGGGCATCACAACGCGGTCTGCAAACTCTGGAATGGTGACTAGAAAAAGCTGGTCTTCATCTGACCACTGAATCGTCATGCTATACCGACTCATGATTGTCCGTCCTCTTCTCGAAGGTTCTCCAACTCAGCAAGCAGTGTAGCGAGCTGTTTTTCCAAATACGGAGGCACATCGTCTCCGTCTTTTCCAGAAATTGTCAGCGTCTTACCAATGCTAGGGTGTTTCCATCGCTCATGGCTACCTTTTCCACGCTTTGGCAAATACACGAATCCTTCCCGCTTAATTTGGGCCTTTAATTCTCGAATTTTTCTGGGCACCGAATGATGAATCTCAATTCTACGAGTTCCATAGTTCCCGTTACCTTAAAGCTATCTCAGATACCCGACATCAACTCGACTTTTGGCTAAGGGAGTTTTTTCAGCCTTCCGGGTATGTTAAGGACGGCATCATCTCAGCGATAGTCACATCCTGAGAGACAGCCATCACCCGAACCCAAGCCAGGATTTTGCATCGTGGGTACACACGTTCGTACGGCTAAACCTGTTTCTTCGCTGCTGGCCAATGGTGCGGCTCGGCAAACGTTGTCTAAGGTCGTGCCAGGGCGATCGCCCAAGCGAACTCCCCCACCAGAACACCCCCAGAGTTTGACAACGCAGCTCAAGCAAGCCAGTCAGTTTGGCCACCACTTCAGCACTGTGCAGGTCGATGCAGGGCAGCGTTTTGTTGCGCCCGTTCAACGTTCTGGACTGCCGAGTCTCAGCTATCTCCAGCGGCAACTGGTTGATGAAGAACAGAAGCGGGATGAAAAGTCCGAGTCGATGCAGCGCAAGGCAGCGGAACGTGACTATCCGTCCACTTCAAAACAGCCGTTAACGCACCAATCGCAGGACACAAAAGACGCTCCGGCGATCGCCCCTATGCAAACGAGCAATCAGCCCATTCAGTTTTTCTTCCTGTCGATGTTAATTGGTGCCCTCATCAAACCCGTCGTTGAGATGCTATTTGGCGGTGGCGGTGGCGGTGGTGGCGGTGGTGGCGGCACCACAGGCGGTAGCGGAGGTGGCGGCGGTGAGTCTGATTACTAACTTGTTACTCACCCGCCTCATCATTGACCTTATATCTGCGTATTCAAATTTCTATATCTGTAAAGCTGTGTTGTTGATTGATCTGCGTTTGAGGACTTACTTATGGGCAGCGAACTCCAAAATCAGAAGAAGCCGATGGTTCATGGATCTGCGCCGAAGGTTCAGCAGCTTCGGCGATCGCGCATTGTTGGGCCAGAAGAGGGCGATCGCAGCCTCAATACCGACGTTTCTGTTGAATCACATCAGCCTGAATCCCAGAGTCTCGGCTCACAGTTTGCTCAAGCCAAGCGCTTTGGTCATCATCTGAGCCAAATTCCGGCCACGACTCCAGCTCAAGCGAAAGCCATTCAGCGCATTACCGAGCCGTCGGCATCCGCTGGCAGATCGGCAGAAGAGGAAGAAGATGGGACAGGGGGCACATCGGGACAAGCAAAAGCTGAAGGCAGCGCACCTTTGCAACGTGCCGTCAATTTTGGCCGCCCCGGCCCGGGTGAATCGATGCCAAAGCAAGTGCGGGCAAAGATGGAGAACTCGTTTGGCACCTCCTTTGGTGATGTGCAAATTCATCAAAACAGTATGCAGGCGAAATCTGTGGGCGCATTGGCCTACACCCAGGGCAATCAAATTCACTTTGCTCCGGGGCAATACAATCCAAAATCGCTGTCTGGACAAGCGCTCCTCGGCCATGAGTTGACTCATGTGGTGCAGCAGCGAGCTGGACGAGTTCCGGTTCCAGCACAAAGCAAAGGAGCCCCCATCAACGCCGATCCAGCTCTTGAGAATGAAGCTGATGTGATGGGCGCACGAGCCGCACGGGGACAATTTGCGGATGTTCCTGGGGCTCCCACGGCTCAACGCAAAGAGAAGCCCGTTCAGCAAAAAGCTGAACCTAAAACGCAGCACCAGGACAGTTCTGAGCATGCTGAGCAACCTGTGCAGCAGAGTCAGCAGCCCGTCCAGTTCTTCCTTGCCATGCTGTTGCCAATGCTCATGCCCATGATTCAGCAGATGTTGCCACAAATCCTCCAATCCGTCATGGGCGCTGGTGGTGGCGCTGGCGGCGGAGGCGGGGGATCTTAATCCATTTTTCTGACTCTGCTGAAAGTCCCGACCAATGGCTAGTTTTTGTTGACCAAAGCGATTGCTAGGATGCTTGCACAATCGTGTCAGCATCCTAGCTTTTTTAATAGACCTATCGGTAATCGTATGAGTCAAGCCAGTCCAGCGTCTAGCTCTCAACCTCAAGCAGATGCTCCCACCACTTCTCTTTCACGTACACGAACAGATATTGAAACGCGGTTTATTCGCAAGGCAACGTTGGACGAAACCTTTCGCCAGCGTTTAGAACAAACGCCTCAGACCGTTTGGAACGAGGAATTTGCAGACACTGAGTTTGAGCACCTCACGCTACGGGTCTTCGAAGATACAGACGACACCGTATATCTCGTGATTCCCTGGCATGCAGAAGATTTCAGGCATCAGCTAAACGATCGCCCCCGCGACACGTGGAAGCGAGAATTTGGTACAGCAAAGCTTAAAGGGTTCGTGATTCGGGTGTTAGAAGAACCCACCGATGAGTTTTATCTGGTTCTGCCCCGCTCCGATACCCTCAAAGATGAAGAGTTAGAAGCCTTTAGCCAAGAAGAAAAACTGGATTTTGAGGCTGAAGACTCAGTGTCTTCCCCAGCGTTGCGATTCTTACGGATTAATCGGTTTACTCGCTGGCGTCCTCGCAACAAAATCGAGCGCATTCTCTACCTGTTCCAGGCCAAAGGACTGAATTATGTGAAACGCCTCCCCGTCGTCAATCAGATTCTAAAACCGATTTACGCTTGGCGATCGCACCTCCACCAATTCAAACGCCTCTAGCCCTCCACCAACCAGGCAACGAGAAGACACCCCCACCCATTCTCGCTATCCCTCAATCTCCCCACCTCCCCACCTCCCCATCACCCCCCCACCCCAAATACCCCCCTACCCACCACCCCACCCCTACCCCATGCACACCCCTACC
>JAYKJC010000324.1:0-5721 GCA_035285885.1 Leptolyngbyaceae cyanobacterium
CGATTCACCTGGAGGCAATTCTCGGAGCCTTTGCAGCAGGGCTTGTGTTGGATGAGACCGATAAGCGTAAGGAACTCGATCAGCAGGTGATTCCCATCGCCGATATCTTGGTTCCGATTTTCTTCGTCACTGTGGGTGCAAAGGCTGACTTGAGTGTGCTGAATCCCACCATTGCTGAGAACCGTGAAGGGTTGATTATTGCGACCTTTCTTATCGTAGTGGCGATTGTGGGCAAGATTATTACAGGATGGGCTGTGTTTGGTCAACCGGGCATTAACCGTCTCGCCATTGGTGTAGGTATGATTCCACGGGGTGAAGTTGGGTTGGTGTTTGCAGGTATCGGTGCGGCGAGTGGTGTGTTGAGTAAGCCGTTAGAAGCCGCCATTATTACGATGGTTATCTTAACCACCTTCTTGGCTCCTCCGTTTTTGCGGTATGCCTTTAAGGAACAGCCGTCAACCACATCGACAGTGGATGCAGTCTAAAATCATACATCGGTGGTTATCGCTTTACGCCTTTGCGTTACGACGTTAAATTAGCTTTTTCCCCCGCTGAGCGGGGTATGTGTTTAGCGTTCACTGTAGACCCCCTCTAACTCCCCCTTGCCAAGGGGGAGTGAGGGGGGTAGAAACTGCCAACGCTAAACACATACGCAGCAGGGGAAACAGGCTTAAACCTTAACCCATAGGGCTACAAGTACAGTTGTGTAGGGCGCAGCGCGCCTCACACAATTTTTTTTGCTTAACGCGGTTGTAAACCGCTATATCTTAATCAGAGCTGAGTCAGAGGGGCGATCGCCGATTTATTCGTCCATGCAATGAATAATCTGGTGGCGATTCAAAACCTATCTCGTTGGGTATTCTGAGAACGAACCAAAAGGTTACGTTACTCTATATCAACTTTTAGACCTAGTGAGGTCACTGATCATGCAATGTCCAAAAACAGAAACATCCTCTGTAGTAGGACCGTCCCGCTTCATGCTGGATTCACTTGTTCCTCCGTTTGTTTTTTTGCTGTTGATTATTCTGCTGGCTTGAGTGCGGCCTGTTGTTTTCAGTGAGGAGGGCGATCGCCCCTCCCAAAATTCACTCAAAAAATTCAACTGTTTTTACACAATCATCAGGAACAATCTGGATCACTGCTCGTCTGTTGAGGTATCTAGGGATCTGAGTGCCTTTGATGTCATCATCAGGTTATGCTAAGATTCCTGTTTTCTTAAGCCTCAGTTGTGAGAGACGGGCAAACTCTGTTTATCATCTTCTTATTTTCTCAATAGCTCCGTCGTCAGAGGGAGTAGGATTTTTTGGGCGTAATCTACCGTTGTGCGTTCCTTCGGTGACCCGATAGAGCTTTGAGTGATCAGCAGATTCTTTAAGTTGTAAGACACATTCAACCCTGATGTGCATGAGTTGAATACAGCTTTCGCATTATTGACACGATAAATGAATGCGCACTTGACCGGATGCTGTTGGATAAACTGGCTTCCACAGCTGAGTGAGCTTTCATGGGCGATCGCCAACGAGTTGTACTTAACTGTTGTAGAATTCAACGGTTCTGTTTTGGCATGGAATGGAAACATGGTTTTCCCAGGGCGATCGCGCGTCACGACCTCGTACCTGCACACTTAAATCGATAGACTAACAACGCTACGACTTGACTCGATATTCCTCATAGGTGTCATGCCTAGACATTCGTGTTTTCCTGCCGTCGATACCCGTTAGCAACAAAACGAGATAACTCGTTTCTGCTAGCGAAACTTTCCTGACCCAAATCTTACGACAGCAGTCAAACAAATATTATGGATTCACAGATTAAGCTTTCCGACTTTGATGCGATTACGTTTCACTTTGATGGAAATAATAATGATAAAGATGATATCGCGGCGCTTCCGATAGCAGCGGCGATCGCCAAATCTGCGGGTTTAGAAGATAAAATAACTTTCTTCTATGGCAACAATGTCAGCGAGAAAAATAACTCCAGGCAAGAAGCAGCCATGCGTGAAAGTGCGGCTTTTGCTGAAAAACTGGGCATCGACACCTATAGCTATCAAGATGGACTCCAACAGACGACAAACGAATTGGTGAAAATCCTTAATTCAGGTCAGAAAGTGCTGGCCATTGAGGGTGGCCCGATGGAGACGATTTACCGGGCCATCGAACAAACTGACCCCACCAACCGTAGCAATATCGTTCTCTTATCTCACTCGAGTTGGAATGAGAATCGTGCTGAGAGTACTCGACCCGGTGGGGGGCAGCCCAGAACCTGGGCAGATCTACGGGCTGACTTTCCTGACGTTCAACAAATCGACATTCGAGACCAGAATAACGGCAGCAACAACGATAAAGGCTTCAACAGCTTCAAGTGGGATTGGCTCGACAGCACCGATAACCCGGTGTTGCAGGAAGCCCGAGAGAAAATGGTGAATGCGGATGAGAAAGTCAATGACCCGTCGGATGCAGGTATGTTGTTCTATGCCATCACCGGGCAGGAAACCGCCGATCCCGATAATGCCAAAACTTTCTTTGATGCGAATCCTCCTGCTTTCTCCGATGCTCCGGTTCCAGCACCAGCGCCGACTCCTTCACCCGATCCCTCTCCAGTGCCATCCGGTGACGGTGATGTATTTATGGCTAAGAACGGCCAGCTTGTCATTGAAGCTGAATCGGCGACTCCTGTCGGAAACTGGAAGAGTGTTCAGGTCGATGGTGAGAAAGGACTGTTATGGGATGCGGTGAAAAGCAGCTACGGCAAAGTTCCTGGGGGGCAGACCCTCAGCTATAACTTTGAAACCGATGAGTCTGGTACCTATAGCATTGCGCTGAATTCTGGTCGAGTACGATCAGTGATGAATGGGGGCGATCGCTACGAGAATGGAACAAGCGGCAAAGAACGCACGGACACTGGAAATGATGCCTACGTCTCCATCGTTAATGCTGAAACGGGCGAGGTTGTTCAGAAGCCAACGAAGTTATTTACTGGGCTCGGGAGTTCGAATGAAGATTTGAAATGGGGCACCACCTTCGACGCCAATCATAAGAAGTCTCAAGCCCAGGTTAAGTTAGACGCAAACACCCAGTACCGTCTGGAGATTTCGGGTCGCTCAGATGGGTACGTTCTCGATCGCATGACCCTCAGTAATGATGGATTTCTGAAGGATGCAGATATCGCTGAGTCTCCAGTGAAGGGCAGCGCACCTGCACCTACCCCCGATCCGATGCCCATGCCCGATCCTGCACCCACACCGGATCCTGCACCCACACCAGATCCAGCGCCAACTCCTGATCCCGCCCCCACTCCAGCTCCCACTCCTGACCCAACGTACAATCAACCCCTGATTACCTTTGCCCTTATTGATGCTGATTCGGATCAAATGGTAAGTGGATATGAAAACTTAGGGACAGATGCATCCTTTGATTTGAGTAATATTGATTTTGACACGTACAATATTGTCGCTCAAGTCAATCCTGATCACCCCGATGCAGATAAGGTTGAGAGCATTCGATTTAACTCAGATCTAGGTCAGCGCGTTGAGAATGTGAAGCCCTATGCGCTTTTTGGCGACAATACGAAGGGAGATTATAACGGTCGCGCATTCACAATAGGGGAGGTCACGCTTGAAGCGACGGCCTATTCCAAGAATGGGGGACAAGGCAAAGCATTGGGTTCAGCGAGTCTTGATTACACGATTTCAAACACAGCTTCTGATCCTGGGTCTGATATGGGTTCTGACCAGCCTCAGGTGGATAAGCCGGAAGGAGTGACGTTGGCGATCGCCGCCGACAGCACGGAGTCCGATTTCTCTGGAACGGCAGGGGATGATGTGATCAGCATCCGCACCGCAAGTGGCAAAGGGACAACCACAATGGCTGGAGCCGGAGACGACCGTGTAATTCTCTATGGAGCGGAGGAGATCCCCGAAGGCAACTATCACGAGATGCTGGACGATCTGAAGCAGAATCCCATCAAGACGGCGATGGATTACTTTGGTTCTGTCCACACCGTTGACCTCGGCTCTGGCAGTACTGATGGGGATGACACGCTCTCACTCATCAGCGAAATTGACGCCTTACCGAAGTTCTTGCTGAAGCATACTCAGTCCAATGGCCGCATTGATGGCAAAGGGGTCGCGGGTGAGAACGGCAAAGCCTACGATCACTGGGCGGGCATCTTTGGGTTCATCGACATTGAGAACTTTAATCCCAAGGAAGACAAGCTTCAGATCCAGGGGCACACCACTCGACTGGGGGAAAGCTTCACCAAAGACGGTGACTTTTTCCAGACGGTGTATTCTGAGCAGAATGCAAACGACAAGTCTGGTCCTCGTGCCGGAGCCGCCCATGACGATACTTTCCTTGGCTTACTCAAGTTTGAGGGTGGTGCGGCATCATCTAATGATATTAAAGAGGCCATTGAAATCGAAGGCATGAAGAACTATGTCATTCGTGGCCTGGGCAAGGAGGTGTTTGAAGGTGATCCAACGTCGAATAAGATGAGCGATCGCATCACTGATGAGCCCATCCTGTCTTTCTCCCTGGCGAACAGCGAGACCGCTGAGATCGTTAAAGGGTACGAGAATCTTAAGAACGGCGATGAGGTTAATCTGGATGGACTCGACCTGGAAAAGTACACGGTTCTCGCCCAGGTTAATCCCAATCACATCTATGCGGATCTGGTGGACAGCGTGAAGTTCACGTCGAATGTGGGCGATCGCATTGAAAATGTCGAACCCTACACGCTGTTCAGCAATCAGGGGAGTGACTATAAAGGTAAGATGGCTGAAACAGGAACAATTGCCATCGAGGCCACGGCCTACTCGTCCGGCGATGGTCAGGGAAAGGTGATCGGCACGAATAGTGTTGAATACAACATGATCGACTCACCTGGAGAGACGGTCGTAAGCTCTAACCAGGATGATAAACCCGAAGGTTCATGTCCTGTAACGGGTGGTCCAGTCTGTAACTGTAGCAAAAACAAGGATAAGGAGAAAAAAGAGACAGACGATGATACGATGTCGGCTGCTCCAGGTATGCCCGAATCTGGAAGCGGTGATTCAATGTCTGAGTCCATAAGCGATGCTTCTTACGGCGAAGCTGACCCAGGCTTATCTCAACCGTCTGTCATTGACCTGTCGAATCTAGACGCGTATGGCGGAGGTGGCCAAAATAAAGGACTTGCACAGTCTCTATCAAATGGCAACACGGCTGTTCGTCTGGAAGGAAATGGGTGGAGAAAACTGGCTGGAGACTATATCATTACGCCTGAAACGATGCTGAGCTTTGAATTTCGGAGCAGTGCCGAAGGAGAAATTCACTCCATCGGCTTCGACACCAATAACTCGATTCGGAAGGGCGATCGCCAAACCAGCTTCCAACTCTTTGGGGTGCAAGATTGGGGCAACGGCGATTTCAAAACCTATGTTTCTGGTGAGGGGTGGCAGTCCTTCCAGATCCCTGTCGGTGAGTACTTCACCGGGGAGAAGAGTTACCTGACCCTGGGGAATGATGATGATGTTGCGAACCCAGACGCCGTAAGCGAATTCCGTAATATCATGCTCTATGAGGCAGGTATGGGCATGGAAGATGAGTCAGACAGCCAAGATGATCTGATGTCAGGTAAGATGATGAACCAAATCATGGCCAGCGATCTGATGGGCAGCAAAATCACCTCTCCCATGATGGGCTGTGATATGGCGAGTATGAACTAGGCGATCGCCCTGTTTCT
>JAYKJC010000325.1:0-3586 GCA_035285885.1 Leptolyngbyaceae cyanobacterium
GATATACTATGAGTAGCATTTTTAACGCTGGGTGCTAGTTGCTACTGATTCATGACTATGCAGAAACCTCCCAAAAAGCTTCTTGATCAAGTCCGCGATGTTATTCGCATGAAACACTATGCGTATCTCACGGAAGAAACCTATATTCAATGGATTTGCCGCTTTATCCTGTTTCACAATCAACGTCGAGGCTTCGCCTTGCTTAGATGCTCTTAGGGCGATCGCCCTTCTAATTTCCTTAACCTACTCCACTATCGAGAATTGAGCCGTAACGAGATCATCCACAAAGGGTTGGGCATCCTCTGGTTAGCCGTGACATTGCCAAAGCACACTTGACGATGACCCCTGTAATGACGCCAATGCGATCGCTTGATGAGGTTGTTTTAACCGGAGACTTGCCTCCGCTGGTTCTCATTGCGTTTACTCGGCCTGAACTGTTGACGCAGGTGTTGGATGCCGTAGCTCAGCAAACGCTATTCCCTCCCAAAGTCATTGCCTTTGTGGATGGAGCCCGCCATGAGGACGATCAGCGGCTCATCGACCAGTGCGTTACTCACCTAAAAGCGTTCTCTGCCTCGACATCGATTCCCGTCCACATCATTGCGCGTACGCAAAACTTAGGTTGCGACCAAAACGTGATTCAAGGGCTCACAGATGTACTCTCGACCCACGATTCACTGGTCTATTTAGAAGACGACACCCTCCCCAATCCCTATTTTTACGATCGGATGTGTCGATTGTTGGAGGTCTATAGACACATCCCGTGCGTGTGTTCAGTAAGCGGATACGCGAGTGTGTCATCGGAATGGGCGGCGAAAACCGATACCGATGTTATTCCATCCAGTCGGGTGTTTTGTTGGGGATTTGGCACCTGGGCCGATCGGTGGAATGAGATTGACTTGATGCATCAGCCCGCTCAGCACAATCCATTCGGTCACTTCTATGCCATTCCCCTGACCGCAGAAACCAAGATGACTCTGGCCAATCAATTTTGGCTTGAACACAACCAAAAGACGGATTGGGTGATTACCTTCACGTTAATGGCGCTTTATCTGCAAAAAGTTCATATCGTTCCCGTGCGATCGCTCACCTTCAATATCGGATTTGGTCACCCTCAATCCAAAACCTACAAGGGACAAGAGCAGCCCTGGGTCAATGACAAGTACGATAAGACTTTTTGTCCTAATCACTTACCTATCACTGTAGAGTTGCCTCAGCAGGCTCAACAGTCGCTCACTGACCTTGAATTTGCTCAATATTTTTCCAAGCATCAAGGACTATGGCTCAAGCCCTCAGCTTTCTTCCATTTTTTGAAGCATGCATGCAGCATCAATCAAGCGATGCTGCTTATCAAGGTTTTTATCACTCGTCTGCCTCTGATCATGCAACGCTGGCGTCGAGGACTATCAATTTGATGTCTTGCTGAATTGAGGGATGAATCAAAAAACTTCAGTCTATAAAACAACTGCCTGTAGGGGCGTACGGCCGTACGCCCCTACAAAAATCATCTCTCGAATCAGCAACACCAGCCATCCTTCGGATCAGCAAGACCGATTTGATGCACCTTATCTAACATTCATAGGATGACTAGAGTTCTAATCATCATGCTATCTGCTACGAGTTCGCTCCTTTGCGGCTTCCCATGAACTTCCTGGGCCAGGATTCTCCAAATAAGCAGTCTTTCTCCTACTGGCCTACTCATCGGCTATCGGCTTACGCTAAACCGACAAGCTTGTTGCTCAGCTCCCAAAGTTTCTTAGACTTATCTTCGTTGAGTGCTTCATTGGACATCTCTTGAAGGAATGACTTGCGTCCGGCCTTCTGACGGTTGCCCCAACTCCAATAGGCTCCTGATGCTTTGTAGTCGGGATCGGCAGTCACCGCCGCAACCCGTTCTCCTGCAACTTCCTGAGTAACGTAGCCTCCAGTGATGTTCTTCTGGAACCAGGGGAAGATCGTGCGGAAGAGGGAGTAGTGGTTGCGGAACAGGGGGGTATCGGCCACGCATCCGGGATAGAGGGAGCTAAAGGTAATATCTGTTGAGTCGTGATAGCGGCGATGGAGTTCGAGCATCGTCATCACATTACAGAGCTTGCTGTCCTTATAGGCTTTTCCTGACTTAAATTTTTTGCCATTAATCATCGAGATTGGCGCTTTAAAGCCCGCCTCAAAGCCTTCGAGGTTCCCTAAATCTGGAGGTGCAGGAATGGGAATTTTGCCCCCCAACTCTTTGGGATTAGCGGTCACGGTGCCAAGAATGACCAGGCGCTTATCTTCTTCAGGGGAGTGCTTGAGGTCTTCGAGCAGCAAATTGCACAGCAAGAAATGCCCCAGGTGATTGGTGGCGACGCTGAGTTCATATCCGTCTGCACTGCGTTTGGGTTCTTTCAGCAGGGGCAAGTAGACCGCAGCATTACACACTGCCGCCCGGAGCGATCGCCCCGTCGCCCGAAAGTTTTCTACAAATTGGTGCACGCTTTTTAGATCGGCTAAATCAAGGGGAATCACCGTATAACTGTCATCAGGGATGCCCAGGGCAGCGGCTTCACGCTTGCTCTTTTCTAAGTTGCGGCACGCCATAATGACATGCCATCCTCGCTTGACGAGTGCATTAGCTGCGTGTAACCCCACCCCTGAAGATGCGCCAGTGATGATGACGGTCGGCTTTGTATCTTGTGACATTTTGTAAAAACCTTATCTCCAGCATTCAATCGGTTTTGAAAAGCAAGAGTACTTGGATGTACGGGCGCAGCTCGCACGCCCAAGTCCCTTGACGTATGAACTATTAACCAGCGTTTAACTGTCTTGAGGATTCTACATGATTTGGGATACACCCTTACATAAATGAAAAGTTAGTTTAAATTGACGCAATGATGACCCATTAGGTATGTATCAAAGCTGAATTCTTCTAGGTTCTTATTGTTACGTGTAGGAAAAAATCGTATAAGGTAAAACAGACTCGTTGATTGATGAACTCTATGACGATCTAAACGTTTCCTCTATATCTTTCTAAGTGAAAGGCAGCATGAATCCCGTTCGCCCCTTTTTCCAACATTCATTGATGGTTGCTGTGTCTTTTTGAGTATCGAATTTAGTATCAAATTTTCAAGAATTAAAAAGAAATATTAGTTTTCAGGAAATAATGATATTTAAGTGCTTGGGCGAAGCCCCACACCTCGATAGGATGACCGACGTATCCCTACAAAAGAAAGTGCTGGTGTTAGGTTAAATGTTGAATCAAAACAATAACGTTTGGTTTGTTTCACTCGAAAACCTTCTGGAAGATAGGGGGGCACCGTTAAGACCTGCACATTCACCGCGGCTGGAGACTGACCAGCTCATTCAAGACTATCAAGAGTTCACGATTTCATTAGAAAGCTTTTGTGTTTCTGAGCAACTCGATAAAAAGGTCGATGGCAATGATTTGCTGGTCAGAACATGGACCACCTACGGACAGGAACCGCCCATTGAGATTGTCCATTTCTTTGAGAAGAATGTGCCGCTGGGCGCGGTTAAAGACAACCTTGCGGTCGAACATATGTTTGCCTCTGAAAGCTATTCAGGTCAGCCCATTGAGCTAGAGTTT
>JAYKJC010000326.1:0-2975 GCA_035285885.1 Leptolyngbyaceae cyanobacterium
TGTTATTGTCCGCGCAAACGGGAAGCCCGACCTCTACATCGCATTCGACCCCACGCAGATCAAGTCCGTCAACAACCGCGGCACGTTCGACCCGCAGGATCCGAATATCCTGTTTCAGGAGGGGGCGGGTGCCGATCTCGACATGGAGGAAGGTGCCGACGTCATCGAGACAGCCGGCGAGCCTGTGCCGGATGAAGCCGTCACCACTGCCTCGCTCGAAAGCGCCAACAATCTCAGCAAGTCGCGCGTGTGGGATACAGGCCGCCAGCTGAAGATGGCGCTGCAGAACGCCATCCTGAACGCAGTCAACGGAGCCAACCTCCTCGAGCGCACTGCCGAGAACCGGGCCTATCTTGTCAGGGTTGGTGTGAAGGACGCCCTTGCCGCACTCGCCCAGAACGCCAACGCCATTGGCTGGTACGATCTCAAGACCCGTCAGGCGCTGGCTGTGATGAGCCTCGTCCACCCGGAGCTCGCCACTGACGAGACGTCCCGCTTCGCCTTCACCTGGGCGCTTGCCACAACGTCGAACGGCATCAAGGTGGACAAGAATTTCGAGTTGGCCGAGATGGTCTACTCGCGCTGGAAGGCGTCCAATAAGGATCCAGCCAAGCGCGTTATGCCGACTGACGTCAAAGCCGGTAAGGCGCAGAAGCCGATCAACAAGTCCCTCCAGCTCTTCAACGACCTGTCGAAGGCCTGGGGCCTGACGCCGCTCCGCCTGTTCATGCTGTCCAATTTCAAGGCCGGCGATATCAAGGCGATGACGGGCATCATGCCCACGGGCGAGTGGGCAAAGACCGACGTTCGTGGGGCCTCTGTCATAGGCCCCAAGATCGGCAACGGGTTCTTCTCCAACCTCTACGGCAAGTTCGACGCTCTCACGATGGACCGCTGGCTGGTCCGCACCTGGGGGCGCTGGACCGGCACCCTGATAGAGATCGATCAGGCCAATGTCGATCTAAACCGCACCCGGCTGCGCGAAGCCATCAAGGGCCTCGACCGGGACGCACTGATCAAGGCGCTGCGCGGGGTCAAGAAGGAGAAGACGAACAAGAAAACTGGCGTGACCACCGTCAGCGAGGTCAAGCCCAAGGATCGCGAACGACTGATCGAGGCGATCCGCACTCTGCAGTTTGGCCGCGGCAAAGGTGTCCTCGAGGCTATCTCGGACAACGCCATCGACGCCCTCTCGGATGCCGTCCTCCGAGCCTCCCAGGAGCCAAAGTTCCGCGATGCCATGAACAGCGTCCCTGGTGGTGAGGAACTCCGCAAGGCCGGCAACTCCCTGGCCAAGTACCTCGATGGCCAGAAGGAACAACCCGATGGCCCCGGCGAGCGCGTCTATATCCGCGAGATCTTCGCGGATATGTTGAGCGAGCTTCAGCAAGACCCCCGCTACAAGGATCTGACGATGTCAGACCTGCAGGCGGTACTCTGGTACGCCGAGAAGCGCCTCTACGAAACTGCCAAGGAAGACATGGTTGCTGCCGACGTCGCCGCACTTGAAGGCGACGACGTGGCAGGGTATGATGACGAGGAGGCTCCTGACTACGCGAACGCGGCCGCCGCCGTGGCGCGCACCAAGGGCGTGACAGATCGCCGGATCAACGCCGCTCTCAAGAAGGAAGAAAACCGTGGACGATCAGACGATGTTCAACAAGGCGCTGGAGGCGCTGGACCTGGAGCAGACGGCCAAGCAGGCCAAGGCCAGCAAGGCCAAGCTCGAGGCTTTACTGAAAGCGAACGCAGAGGGTTCGTCCAGCGGAGGGCTCTCGATCGTGTCCGATCCAATCGAAGCGGCGATGATGCGGCATCCTGGTCTTACACGGGAGCAGGCGGAGAAGGACGCGGCGGACCTGGGCTTCTAAAGAAGGCCAGTGCGCCCCTTGGCGCAACGGTCACGGCCGTCTGGTCTCCGGGAAAGGGCATAAAGCAGGTTTTTACTCGGGCGGACATAAATACACCCGACATTTTCGAGCTTGAGACGGGCAGCGCAGAAAACGCTGCCCGATTTGTTTCGGCCATCACATCGGCTCGCGACACTCTTGGCCCGGTTGGCAAGGCCGTCTACGTCTACCCGAACGAGGAGTACGCTGGCATGCGCCTGTTCCTCACGGCGGACGGCAAGGCGGGCTTCGCGCTGAAGCCTGACGGCGACATCGTTTCTGTCTTTTCGGCCAAGGGTGCGGGCAACGGCCGCGCCATCATGGAAACCGCGATCGCCGCCGGCGGCAAGAAGCTCGACTGCTTCGACACAGTGCTCCCTGATTTCTACTCCGCGCACGGGTTCAAAGGCGCGTCACGCCTCCTCTGGGACGACGCGCAGGCGCCGGAGGGCTGGGACAAGGCTGCACTTGCCCAATACAACAACGGCGAGCCCGATGTCGTCTTCATGGTTTACGACCCGGCTCATAAGGGCGGTTACGACCAAAAAAACACCCGCCTCTTCAAAGGTGACCCGGAGAACGACTACGGTCGCGCGCTGAAAACGCAGGGCAAGGCGATGAAGGATGTCGCCTCTCGCCAGTCCACAACCCTCCTCCAAACCTCCTCCACCACCCGCACGACCGCCCGCGGCTTCATCGAGATCTCGCCGGCGAAGGACAAGTTCACGATCACCCTGACGGGCAAGGCCGACCTCTCGACCTTCCAGCACGAGGCCGCGCACTACTACCTCGAGGTGATCCAGGCTCTGGTCGCAAGCGGCGATGCATCGCCTGCGCTGGTGGCGGATCTCCAGAAGCTGCGCGACTGGATGGGGCTGAAGGAAGGCGAGGCGATCGAGCGCCGCCATCACGAGATGTTCGCGCGCGGATGGGAAGCCTACCTCATGGAGGGCCGTGCTCCCTCCGCCGATCTCCAGTCCGCCTTCAACCGCTTCCGTGCCTGGCTGGTGTTCATCTACAAGCGCATGGTCGCCCTCGACGTCGAACTCACCGACGAAGTGCGCGGTGTCATGGACCGGCTGGTCG
>JAYKJC010000327.1:0-3374 GCA_035285885.1 Leptolyngbyaceae cyanobacterium
CGTTCAAATTGGAGCCAGAGGCTCCCGCAGCGGTTCCCTGCCAGAGTCAGGGGACTAGAAATTAGAGAAAATGCATAAGTCTTAATTACTGTGAATACTCACTGAATCCTTCCGGACACATGACTGACTCGGTGCTGGTCTTCGCCTCAATTTGAGCGACCCAATCCTCAAGCGACGGCATTTCTGTCATTGGTTCTGTAGACACACACAAGAGCGCCTGAGTGCTGGCCTCTCCCGACTCCAGTTCTCTCAGATAGGCGACTCCGACATAGCTTGGTAGGTCGTTCTGCAAAGGCGATGCTGTGTGGATGGCGTAGGTATCCGTGGTGCGGGCGATCGCCAACTGGTAGTTTTCGGTGGTTTCTGTAATTCCCAGATAGAGATCTGCAATGGTGGCTGCAAACGTTTCATATTCAAGGTAGTGAGCCTGCTGGGCGCGGTTGATCGAACCGATGTATGTGGCTCCTTCATTTCGGCGGTATTTGGTTGCTTGTTCTTGGGCGATCGCCACCACCGCATTCGTCACATCGGCATTCGTGCGGTAGGTCTGGCTCCAGTCCGCATTCTCAGCCTCATTCCAGTCCGCATCGATGAGAAATGCGTAGGTCAAATCAGCATCTTGTAGATTTGTAGCAGTCAATGTGGCGTAGCGGAAATCAGTCCCCACCAGACTGGCGTTACTGAGGTTGGCTCCCGTCAGGTCAGCCCCGATGAGAGAAACGGGGGTGGGAAACCAGGGACTGCTGCCCAGCAAGCCAAATGCAAAAGCTGAGCTAAAACCGCTGAAATTTTCCAGTTCAGAGGATTGGCAGAATGACTCAACATCCAGCTCTTCTGGCAAGGCGTCAGCTAGGCCATACTTTTCTAAACACAAATCCGTTCCCAGAACCAATAGGAAATGAAAGAATTGGCAGTCTTCCAATACGCCTGCGCCGAAACCCGCATTACACAAGTTAGAGCTTTGAGCCCCAGACAGATTGGCATTGCGAAGGTTGGCTCCCCGGAAGTCGCTTCCGTTTAACGTGGTATTGCGGAGCGTTGTCCCCTCAAGGTTGGCTCGAACCAAGATGGCTCGATTCAGATTCGCGTCGCTCAAATCACTGCCCGTCAGCACCGCATCGGTGAGATCAAGTGCCGAAAGATTGGCTCCCCTCAAATCGCAGTTTTCACACTCATTGGTGCGGAGCAGTTGTCGCAGATGATCCAGATTTTCTGCCGTTGCTGCGGAGGGGACGAGGACGCTGAGGGCGATTGCCGTGCCCATGAGAAGGGGAGCATTCTTGAGAAAAGCCATGAGAGTTGTTGGTGCTGACATGAACGGGTGCTGATATGAACGGATGCTGACATGAACGGGTTAAGTGTGCCCAATGTCGGCGTGAACAGGAGCACCTGCAATATCTCGCAACGGTGTGGGCTTCAGTCCCTAGAATTCATTGAATATTGATGTTAATTCGTGGCGATTGCGAAATTCAGAGGAAATACTAGAGTCATTGAGGTGCGATCGCCCCTCGGACTGGCATCGGCTGGTTGAGGGTTGCCCATTTCCGCTTCAATGGAGTGGTTACCTGTTAGGTTCAACCCCTAATCCACGCTCTCCTTGGGTGAGTGGGCTTTGGCCACTGATAGCCTGGCTTTGCAGGTTTAGACCTCCGCTGGGGTGTCGGCATTCATCCAAGGGGAGCACCCTTACGTCAGAACCATGCGCGTCACAATTTTTGAATACGAACGAGGACTCAAGTACGTCAAAGGCCGATTTAAGCAGGTGCTCCCGCCCGGTCAGTATTGGGTGTGGCCATTTGGCAGCACCTTCATCCGCAAGGTGGATATTCGACCTCAATACGTCTCGGTTCCAGGGCAAGCCGTGCTTACCGCTGATGGGGTGGGGTTGAAGATTAGCCTTACTGCGGTGTACGAAATCAGTGATCCGGTCGTGTCGATTAACCAGGTGTCGGATTATCATCAGGCGCTCTACATGATGCTGCAAGATAGTTTGAGGGAAACGGTGGGGGCGATCGCCATTGACGACCTGATGGGAACCCGCACCCAGCTCAATCAACAGCTACTCGACTCATCTGCCAGTCGGGTTGCTTCTATTGGTTTGCGACTCATCAGCGTCAGCATCAAAGACCTGATGCTGCCTGGAGACCTAAAGAAACTTTATGCTCAGGTAGTGCAAGCGCGGCAGGAAGGGCTCGCCCAACTGGAACGCGCCCGTGGCGAAACCGCTGCTTTGAGGAATTTGGCAAATGCAGCACGACTGGCGAACGACAATCCAAATCTGCTGAAGCTGCGGTTGGTGCAAGCGCTGGAGCACTCCAGCGGCAATACTTTCTTCATGGGGATGTCGCCCACCGATGACACGGCTGGTAACTGAAGTTGAGGGGCGATCGCCAACTCCCAAGAGTAAATTAGTAGGTTTGAAGCTGCCCTGTTCAGTTTGCTGGGGTTTAGAATAGAGACCAAAACAAACAAGCTACATGAGTGTTGAGGGCGAACAAAACCAGGATCGGAACCCTGTATTTCAGATTGAATTTATAGAGGACTTGGAATATTGGGTGAAAACCGATCGGAAAATGGCACTGCGCGTTCTCAAAATGGTCAAAGACATCCTTCGGAATCCCTTTGAAGGAACTGGCAAACCCGAACCCTTGAAATACGATCTTGCTGGATGTTGGTAACGACGTTTGAACAAAGAGCATCGCATTGTTTATCGAGTTACTAAGCAACAGATTCACTTTTTGCAAGCACGCTACCACTACGAGTAAGCCAATTGTGAGGTTTCTATCATGTCCACTCAAGTTTCATATGGTGATGCTCAGAGTAATCTCGAACAGCTATGCGATCGCGTCGTTGAAACGGGCGAAGCAGTGATTATTGCTCGTCCAGATGGTAAAAATGTGGCGCTAGTATCTGAAGCAGATCTATCTGGCTTGTTGGAAACCCTCTATCTGTTGCGATCGCCCGCAAATGCTAATCGCCTTAAAGCAGCACTGGAGCGAGCGAAAACAGATGCAATTCAGCCTCAGTCTGTTGATGAGCTATATCGGAAGTTTGGGCTCGAACAGCACCTATAGACTAAAAGGATAGAATCTCTATCGACGCTGGGTCATGGAGATAACAGTATCGACCGTCAGGTCTGTCATGTCAGCGAATGCTGGGAGTCTATCTGTTCCTGCGTAAATCATCGGTAGTTCTTGCTGTTCCCAGACCCACACTTGCTGTCGCTGAATATCAATTAGCCAGGCCAACTGCGTCTCGTTACTCAGGCAGTGCAGAATTTTGTGCTGAAGCGCAAGCGTGCTCTGATTCGATGAACGAATCTCAATCAACCAGTCGGGTGCGCCTTGCAAGGGTTCGTCGTCATCAGGGAGCCG
>JAYKJC010000328.1:0-5693 GCA_035285885.1 Leptolyngbyaceae cyanobacterium
CAACTGGGAGCTGGCATGTTGCGGGGGCGAACATGATCTGCGTTCATTTTGCGACGTTGCCCCATGATTAACCCCGTCTAAATACTCTTGACTTTACTCCTCTGTTCTTAACTTGTCACCAATGGCGAGACGCTGGGAACAAGGAATACGCTAAACAAGTGCCAGGCTGCGTCTGCCACCCCCCACAAACATGCGCTAGATATGGAGAACGTGCGTAAGTTCTGATGGTGTTACACAAAATTCAGATCATAGTTTCAGCCCATAGTTACGGATGCGAAGGGGATGGCGTAGTAAAAGTAGGTGAGCCGCACACTCTTTCTGAATTCATTTACTAATTCATGCGCTGAATCCATTCGCTTAGGCACGATCCGCACACTGAACCTATCATCAATGGTTGTAGGTTTAGCAAAAGACTATGTATGATAAGGCGATCGCCCAGGGGCACATTCCTTTGGCTCACTGAGTCAGGGTGCCAGTAGTCGATATGCCATCTTTTGAGCGATTTAGATAGTATTAGGAAGATCAGAGCGATTAAGAAGTTTGCACAGGGGGAATTTGGGCTGACGATTCGATTGCAATCAGCTCAGCATCCAAAGTTTAGTCACCTTCGATGAAATTAATGTCTCATACGTCCTCTCCTTCAACCCCAGACGGTTCGACCCGCCAACTTGCGAAGTGGCTGCATCAAACGCTTCGCTATCCAGGCGTGCAGATGCGGTGTCGAGTCAGAGGCAATATTCTTCATCTGCTTTACGAAGGCGACCCAACTCCGAAGCAGGACGTGTTGACCTATCACGTTTTAGAAAAGCTCAACAAAACGGATATTAATAAGAGGGGCAATGAATCGGCTCCGATTTACCAGGTCTGGCTATATGGGCGGTGCCCCGATCAGGCCAAGCCCACCTGGACCTTTCGCGTCAATCTTGATCAACTGGGGCATTATCTTCACCACTTCACGGTTCGTGGCTACTCCAAATCTCTAGCCAATTCGTCAACTAGTCATCCTTCTTTCAGACAAACCTCTCCATCCACGGAAGGTGCCATACCTTCCACCTCTCAAACCTCTCCCTCGACGACAGAATCGTCAGCGGCTGAATATGTGGCTCCAGAGGCAACTCGTCATCCGTCCATCCCCGTTGGAAATGATGCTCTAGAGATGAAGCCGCTCACTCCCTCGGCAGATGAACCAGCGTCTATTGCTCGTCAGCTTAGCGAGACGTTGAGCCAGTTGGGTGTGTCCGTCAAGGTTCGCGCAAAGACTTTATCTCAGCCTACGGTTCACACGGGTGTTCCTTCCGTTCGATTTCCGTCTTTCGACCCGTCTCATTCAAAACGGCTGTTTGTCTTGTGTCAGGCTGCCTACAGTCCGTCCTCGGCTCTGATTGCAGAACCCATCGCCCGTAAGCTGCGATCGCTCAACTTAACGGGTGTGCAAGATGCGCTGCTTTCAGTCTGCGTTAATGGAGAAGAAAAGCCTGACTGGACCCTTCGCATCGACCTGACGCCAGCCAACACTTTGCTAAGGGAATGGGCGCAGTGGGGAGATATCGAAGCCCTCAGCCACCTTGTCAATCAAGCGTTAGAGCCCTTACACGTCCAGGTCACCACAGCCTCCTATCAAGAGACCACCTTACATTTTGCCTGTCAGCCCGTCAGTGAATCTCAGCCTTCTGCTGACTTTCCAGCGTCAGCGGCAGTTACAGAAACCGTTCAGCCTCTTCTGGAAGCACTTTCACCCCAAGGCGTTCAAGCGGTGGTGCTGTATGGTCATCTCACGTCTGAAGATACGCCTCAGTGGGTCGAGTACCTGACCCTCTTCAACGAAGAAGAATCTCAATGTGCCATTCCGCCGCTCACCCTGGCTCAAGAAGGGCATCTAGAGGCGATCGCCTATCTCATGAGTCGATTGCTGAATCCTGACCTCGACACCCAATTAGCCACCGGGGGCATCCGGGTACAGCTCTTGCAGAAGGATCAGTTGTTGCATGTGATGTGCGATGCTCCTATTTGCCCAGATAAGGATGGTGTTACCGCTTCGATTATTCGACTGCTCGACCAAATTCGTGGAACGGCGATCGCCGGAGTCCGCATCTACGGTCGCCAAGCAGGGGCTCGTACTCCCAACTGGCACAGCGGCAAAGATTTTGTTGACCGTTCTCGCCCAGAGCTACAATCACCTCCAGAATTTGCGACCTCCGATGCATCCTACGTCAACGACTTACTGGCTGCACCCGATGAGTCCCCATTACGAGAAGATCTAACCGCCAGTGAACTCTGGGCTCGATGGGCTCGCATGCGTCAGCGGGTTGCTCAACGGACACGGCGATCGCTCCTTAAAACGCAGCTCGTAGCCCTCACTTCTGATTCCCCAACCTTAGCCCTGCCCCACTCCATTCGCACCCACGGACTCAAGACCGCCATGGTATGGGCCGCTGTCGGTGTGCTGTCAGTGGTTCAACTCGATTGGTTGATGAGTCGAATGAATCATACCGTGCCTCAAGGCACGTCCGACTCCGCCCTGACCCTCACGGCTAATCCCGATAATCCTTCCCTCAATGATGAGAACATTAAGGGTGGAGATGAGGGATCAGAGTTCGGCATCTCATCTGCAGCCTCCGACGTATCGGGAGCCTCTATTGTCAGCCTCGTTTCTGGCGCATCTGCCGAGACCCTGTCGGCTCTTCAATCAGAACTCCTCGAACAGTCGCCCTACCCAACTTTCAACAGTGATCAGCTCGATCTAAAGTTGGCGATTTACTATCAGCATGTGGCTGAATTCGGTCCTCCCGATGTTCTGGTCATCGGCAGTTCTCGAGCGCTCAGAGGCGTTGACCCCGTTGTTCTTGAAGAAACACTCTCAGACTTGGGCTATGACAACGCCGATGTGTTCAATTTCGGCATCAATGGAGCAACGGCAAAGGTCGTCGAGCTGGTTCTCCATCGCATTCTCGTTCCCGAACAGTTACCCGAGCTTATTCTGTGGGCTGACGGGGCGCGTGCTTTCAACGGAGGTCGAGAAGACCGCACGTATAACGGCATTGCTGAATCAGAAGGCTATCAGATCTTGTCCCAAGGGGGACTCAACATTCCCATAGAAACCGCTGAGAATCGCCAGTCAACCGGGACATCCCGTGGAGATTCATCTGCTGCCTCAGGCGACTGGCTTGAAACAATCGGCCAATCGATTGCCCGGAGCTATGATGATCTGGATGCGTGGCTGAGCGACCAACTTGGGGCCATCTCCATGTCGCACCCCAACCGAGATGAGTTAAAAGCCTTGCTTCAAGATACCCTTACAGGAAATGCAGAGTTTGATGTCTTTAGCGACTCTGCTTCAGAATCCTTTTCCTCCGAAGAATCGTCAGAACAAGCTGCCTCCACCGACGAGCCGACTGCTGAAGACCCATCAGCTCCAACCCGCACTGTGGGCGAGATTAATCCAGATGGGTTCCTGCCCCTGGATGTTCGATTTGACCCAGTAACCTATTACGACCAATACGAGCGCGTTCCTGGTAATTACGATCGCGACTATGCGAATTTCCAGCTTGTCGGTCAGCAGGCTGACGCCCTCCAAACCCTCTTACAGCTTGGCAATGAACAAGATGTGCCAATCGTGTTTGTCAATTTGCCACTGACGGAAGAGTATCTCGATCCGTATCGCATGGCCTACGAGCAGGAATTTCGCCAGCACCTCTTATCCCTGGATCTCGCCCATGAAGAGTTCATCTTTCGAGATTTGAGTGCATTGTGGCTTGAAGGTGAGCAGCCTGACTATTATCAATATTTCTCAGACCCCAGCCACCTGAATCAATACGGGGCTGTAGAAGTGTCGAAGCGCCTCGCTCAAGATCCAATGATTCCTTGGAGGAGAGCAGAATTTTGAACTCGATTTATTCGATTCATTGGGCCGGATTTGCAGGTTGAGAAATGACGGGCAGTTAACTATCTTTGCTCAGCAAGTATTCGATCGCCCGCTGCATTTGCTCCGTCCGCTGTTTGTATGTCTCTAGTTCTTCCCGTTGAGATTCAATCTGAGCTTGGGTCGTCTCCACGAATCGATCAATGCGGCGATTTGTGGCTACACTGATTTCCACGAGTTGCTCAAGATTAGCCTCAATTCGATCCAGCCGAGACGATGACGCTCCCCACCCAAACATAATCAATCACCTTTAGTTATGAGAGTTTCTTGTTCCCAGCGTCTCGCTGGGAATACCATCTAGAGCCTCTGGCTCCCATTCAAATTGGAGCCGGAGGCTCCTGTAGCGATTCCGTGCCAGAGACAGGGAACCAGATATCCTCGATAGAGGAGCAGTAGGCAGCTGGCGCTCCTCTCTGGCATTTCATTTTCTTACTAAGTACGCATCTCAATCTTAGCCTTACCTCTCCAAAACGAGCTAGAGCAGGGGTTCCAATTGCTCAATCAGACGATCGACTTCTTCCAGGGTGTTGTAGTGAACCATGCTGACCCGAACGACGCCATTGCAAGGCTGCAAATGCAGGCTGTTGATCAACCGCTTAGCGTAAAAGTCTCCGTAGCGGATGCCGATGTGATGGGAGTCGAGTTGGGCAGGAATGCTGGCGCTGTCGGTTCCGTCTTTAACGAAGGCAATGGTGGGAACGCGTTGATGGCGATCGCCCTTGGGATTCCCAATAATTCTCACTTTAGGCTTGCTGGTGAGATAGGACAGGAGGCGATCGCTCAGTTGTTCTTCATAAACGGCAATCAGCTCAAATGCCTGTTCGAGTTGCGCTCTAGGATCATAGCCAAGGCGATCGCCCATGTGATGACGGGCCAGGGACTCAAAATAGTGAGTTAATCCCGTAATGCTGTAGCTCAACTCGTAGTTCGCTCCTCCGGGCTGAAACTTATAGGGAATCATGTCTTGAGGAATGAAGTCATGGTTAAAGCCCGGCATTTTCAGGAGGTGATCGCGCTTGCCGTAGAGCACGGCATGGTGCGGCCCGTAGACCTTGTAGAAACTGTAAACATAGAAATCAACATCCAGCGCCTGAACATTAATCAATCGATGGGGCGCATACCCCACACCATCTACACACATCAGGGCACCGTGGTCGTGAACGAACTGGGCGATCGCCCGAATCGGATTAATTGTGCCCAACACGTTTGAGGCGTGCGTCAGCGCCACCAATCGCGTCTTGTCGGTCATCAGCGGCGCTAAATCCTCTAAATGAAAGGTCAGCGTTTCTGGGTTGATGCGCCAAAACTTGACGACAATACCCTTCTGCTGAAGTTCGAGCCACGGGGTGATGTTGGCTTCGTGGTCACAGTCCGTCACAATCACCTCATCTCCAGCCTCCCAGGTTTGGCTGAGGCAAATCGCCAGGATTCTCAAGAGCAGAGAGGTAGACGCTCCCATAACGACTTCCGAGGGATCTGCGGCGTTCATCAACAGCGCAGCCGCTTTATCTCCTTGCCGGACGCGATCGCTCGCTTCTTGAGACACAGCATAGGACGCCCCCAACTGCACATTGGAATTCACCAAGTAATCCTGAATGCGTTCGAGTACAGGTCGGGCAATCTGAGAACCGCCTGCGTTATCCATAAAAATCCAGTCATTTTGAAGCGACGGGAAGTGCGATCGCACATAGTCGAGCTGAAGCTTTTGCGCCTGGGGTGATACGAGCATAGAAATTTGTCTGGGTAGATGTTGATTTCGTTGTTGAATGGAGAG
>JAYKJC010000329.1:0-4055 GCA_035285885.1 Leptolyngbyaceae cyanobacterium
GCCGTGGCTTCAGCCTTAGATGAACTGAAAAATTTGCGCCGCGATTTATTCAAAGTGCAGCATCGCCATCAGGTGGCGTTTCCGATCTGGCTCGACTATGACTGGGTTGGGCTGATTGAAGAATGGGCTCTGGAATCCGACTGGCCGTCGCTCTGTTCCAACACATCCCTTGATGAGGGCGACTTGGTACGAATTCTACGGCGCACCCTCGACTTCCTTTCTCAGATTCCTCACATTCCTCACATTTCTGCTGAGGTTAAACAAACGGCACGACTGGCGATCGCCCTGATCGATCGATTCCCGGTAAATGAATCCATTGATTCCCAGTCCTCGAAATCTGCTAGCAGTTCAACCGACAGTCTGGATGCCGACCCCTCAGCCCCATCCACTCCGATATCCAGTGAATCCGAGCAAGATGTGCAGCTCAACAATTGAAATACCCATTTGACATATCCCTTGAGGGGCGCGGGGTCATCCTGTGTCCCTCAACTCTTGTGCTTCCTTCCGCTTATAGCGGTTTGCTAATGGGTCAAGGACAAAATCAACCGGTGAACAAGGGGCTTAAGCCCCTTGCCTGTGCTTAACCAGCTTGCACACCGCTATAGATCTTCACGCATAGATTTTTACGCCTGGAGCGCTAAGCAATATCGGGCAGAATGCTTTGAAGGATTTCCTCATCCACATAGGGCAACGTGTGGGCCAGCTTTTGAGACGCGCCGATTTTAAGGGAACACACAATGGTGTCTACCGAAGTGATGCCTTTCCGAAACGACAAGATTTGCTCAGAAATGGTTTTCCCTTCTCGCGATCGAATCAAGAGCCCGGCAGCGAGACAGCTATAAATGGTGTTTTTGACCGCGTCTGAAGAAACCGCTGAATCCAGGTCAGCCACAATGGCCTCAATCATCGACTGCAACGGAGCCTGATAAGCAGGATTGCGAATCATCCACTGGGCGATCGCATACAGGTCATCCGGCGGAGGAATGCGGTACAGGGGTCTGCCCGATTCTAAAATCGATCGGTAGGTCTCCACGGTGTGGACGCCACGAACATCCAGATCGGGCAGCACCTGATGGACCTCATCTGAAACCGCTTCCCGAAGCATGAGCACAACCTTTGAGGGGGGAATCCTGACAATACACAGGTCAGAATCCTTACAGACGTACTGCAAATACTCCACAAATTTCGGCAACCCCAGTCGCAGAGTTTCAAGCCCTGGGATCACCTGACTGATGGCCTGCTCCACCGTAGACAAGTAGATGCCTTCGCCGGACAAGCTTGAACGACATTCATCATCTGAGGCATACCATTGCAGAACATCTCGCGTCTTCGCCAGGGTCTCTTCAGATTCTGATGACAAGATGGCCTCAATTTGCTTGACGAGACGCACATTGCGGGGGTCAAGGCCCAATGTTTTGGGGGGTATCGAGGGGGCGGGATCCTCCTCCGGCGGCGGTTCAGAGGTCTCATTCGATTGAGTTCGGTCTTTCGCTAGAATGGGCTTTTCGACCGATCTCGCCCCCCCATCGTGTTCGGGATCGTCGATTTGAATAAAGTCATCACACACCGCTTGAAACGTTTTGCTGGTGGATTGTTTGTAGGCGCACCCAATCACGGTTTTTCCATACTCCCGGAGCTGCTTTGCGAGTGCAGCAAATCCCCCATCGCCAGATACAATGACGAACACATCGATAAAGGGTTGGAGCGTCAAAATGTTGACGGCATCGATCACCAACTGAATGTCTGCTGCATTCTTTGTTGGATCATGGGAAAAGCCAAAGACCTGAACGGGAGTAATGCCAATTTCATTGATTTCGACCCGCATCACTTTCAATCGCGGATCACCCCAGTTGGCGTAGGCTTTTTGGATGAAAATAGGGCCAACTAATTCATTTTGATTGATGTCTTCAACAATTTTCCCCAGGGATAGATTTTCAATCAACGTCCGCGAAAAGTTGTAGCCCTTCAGCAAATTCTCCACGTCATAGAGAATGGCCGTTCGTTTGGATTGACGGTGAGGAGTGTCTACAGAAGAGGGCGCGTCGGAGGTATTGGGAGGAAGGGCGATCGCCCTTTTATTCTGATCTGATATCCCCAGAAGGTGTTCGAGCCGAGCCAATCGGTCGGTCGTCGGGTCTTTACTGCGAACCAAACTGCCACCCAGTGCTCCTGCAGTGCTTGCAGCGACAATGGCAATGGGTCTCGATGAGAAAAGAATAGATGCGATCGCGCCAGCTGCGATGGAGCTAATCCCAACTGTAAACCATTGCTGATTACGCATCACTCTAAAACAACATTATTGTGCTCAACATTACTGCTAGATATAGTAGCTCTCTTATGAGCGAATAACGACTGCAATTGATAGGTACTCAAGCTAAAACACCTTCAAATCAAGCTCATACAGGTGTGTTTAGATTTTTTTAATGCAATCGATATTCGCACGAAAGAAAATCCAAGTCGTAGTCAGAGACGATGGGCATAAAAGGAAAGACGGTGGACAGTCTAACTGTCCACCGTCCCTCTCTCTGGGATGTGATAGCGCTACCGGTTAAGGTTTGAGCCTGTTTCCTCGCTGCGCACAGGAAACAGGCTGATTTAAGTCCCACCACAAAGACGTAAAGCTATATTTGCTTACTAATTCCCATGATTGAATGCCCATTTAATCGACACGAATGAGCTGACCTGTGTGTACAGCTTCCAAAATACGGTTGATGGAGCATTTATAGGCTTGGACTTTCGCTTCATTGGAAAGTAGTGAACTCATGAGATAAACCTGTTGCTCACGACTAATTTTTTTGGAAGAATAAATTTGGGTGATAATTTTTTTAATGCCAATACTCTTAGAGATTGTCCCGATCTGGTCAGTTCTGAGCGATCGCCCTTTTACTCTACTTTTCTTTTGCATAGATGTCCCTGGCATGTGATTCTCCGAGAGTGCTGATACTCTGACCCGACCAAACGGATCCCTTAGCTGTATTCAATAGGTTTGGTGGTAGAAATGCGGATAACGATTTGAATTTAATGTATAAATTATTGAAAATATGACGAAGCAATGCACACCGTATTTTCCTCATCTTTTGGGTAGTACCGTCTGATGAGATTCTGAGAATTAACTAGGATCAAGTACGTATAGCGGCTTGCAACCGCGTTAAGCACACATCGTTCCGTGAGAAGGGAACCCCAAAAAGGCGACCTTGCTCGACTGGCCCATCATTGAACGTGAAACACTTGTCATGAAAATCCATCGACTTCCAGCATTGTCAGACAACTACATCTTTGTGCTGCATGATGAAACCCGAAATGTAGCAGCGGTTGTTGATCCCGCAGAAGCGCTCCCGGTGTTGGATTTTCTTCAGCAGCATCAGGCGTATCTGGTCGCGATTTTCAATACTCACCACCATGCCGATCACGTGGGGGGGAATCCTCAACTACTGAAGCATTTTCCATCGGCAACGGTGTATGGGGGAGCCCACGATAAAGGCCGAATTCCACATCAATCGGTGTTTCTTTTAGATAGTGATACCGTCGAGTTTGCAGGGCGAACGGGGTACGTTCTCTTTGTTCCTGGTCACACTCGGGCTCACATCGCCTATTACTTTGAGCCGATGGGAGGAGACTCAACAGCGCCAGGTGATTTGTTTTGTGGAGATACGTTGTTTGCTGGTGGGTGTGGACGGTTGTTTGAGGGAACGCCTCAACAAATGGTTGAATCTCTCACGAAAATTCGTCAGCTTCCGGAGAACACCCGCATCTGGTGTGCCCATGAATACACTCTGAAAAATCTCGAATTTGCCCTGACGATTGAGCCAAAGAATGAGGACTTGAGTCAGAGATATCAGCGGGTTAATACGATGCGACGCAATCAAGAGGCCACTGTGCCCACGCTCCTCGCTCTTGAAAAACAAACCAATCCGTTTCTTCGGTGGAACCAACCTGAGGTGATGGCGATCGCCCAAACTCACGATCCGGTGCGGTGTTTTGCCAAGCTCCGAGGCATGAAGGATTTGTTCTAGACAAAGGTGTTCTGGACAAACTTGCTCTGTCAATGTGTTCTA
>JAYKJC010000330.1:0-2828 GCA_035285885.1 Leptolyngbyaceae cyanobacterium
AGACAACCGCGCGGATTTTGTAGATATCGTCGGGGACAATGCAGCGCTCGGCGATCGCATGTCCAACAGCCGTCATATTCTCAACCAAATAGGCTCCGGAGGTGTCCGTATCTTCTGTGCGGGTGTCGGAGACAGTCATCACCGCAATGGACAGCGGGAGAAATGTGCGAGGTTCAGATGCCATAGGGAATAATGGGCGTTGTTAATTTGAGGGATGTTCTTCGGAGGGGCATGGCATTGCCATGCCCGTACAGTGTTATACATTGAGATGGTGTTTGTCACGCTCCGCAGAATTCAGCTCAGTCCTGACTGGAGGGCAGGGATGAGGCGTCTCTCGATGCGTGAGGGCGGTGACGAGGGATGCAGCTCGTTCGGTGATGATGTCCCAGCGATTGGTATCAATCAGAGATTTAGGAAAGAGATGCGAAGAGATGCCCACGGCGATCGCCCCCGCATCCAGACAATCCTTCGCACTCTGAACCGTCATGCCTCCGGTGGGAATCAGGGGAATGTGCCCCAGTGGGCCTTGCAAACTGCGAATGTAGGACGCGCCCCCCAATGTTGAGACGGGAAATACTTTGACGCTGTAGGCTCCCGCATTCCATGCGGTAATGATTTCGGTTGGGGTTAACGCACCGGGAATCATCGGCACCTGTTGCTGAATGGCTGTGCGAATCAGCTCCGCATCCGTATGGGGAGAGAAGACAAACTGGGCTCCAGCGGCGATCGCCCCTTCCAACATGGAGCCATCAAGAACGGTTCCCGTCCCGATGAAGCAATCGGGCAGTTCTCGGCGTAAGGTGCAGATCGAACGTGCCGCATCCGCACTGTTCCAGGTGATTTCAATGAGCCGAATGCCAGCCGCTGCTGCAACATGGGCCATGTGCTCACCCAGAGGGCGATCGCCCACACGAATCACTGCAATCACTGGGTGCTGAGACAGAAGTCGGAGCCAATCATCGGGAGTCATGAATAGAACTATCCGCAAGAATGTGGTGGATATCTATCCTATGATCCCTTGGCAGAATTATCACGCGGATTCGTTAACTCCCTCAATTCTCATTTTGAAATGCTTCGCGCCCTATCGGCGCTCACTTGCATACGTTCAAGGGGGCAAAACGGTCGCCACAGACGACCGTTTTGCCCCTTTGAACGTCCATAATGAGAATTGATGCGTCAGCTCACCACTGCTGATAACGCGACACCCGCTTCTTGCTTCAGCGTATCGGCCTTGTCTAGCTTTTCCCAGGGCAAATCGAGGTCACTGCGACCCAGATGCCCATAGGCGGCTACGTCTTGGTAGAACCGTCCGCCTCGCTCTCCGGGCAGCGTTGTCAGCCCAAAAGCCTGAATAATCCCGGCAGGGCGCAGTTCAAAATGGCGCTTGACGAGATCCAGCAGTTGCTCGTCAGAAATCTTGCCCGTTCCAAAGGTTTCTACCAGAATACTCACGGGCTTGGCGACACCAATGGCATAGCTGAGCTGCACTTCGCACTTGCTCGCCAGTCCCGCAGCAACAATATTCTTTGCCACATAGCGGCAGGCGTAGGCCGCACTTCGATCCACCTTTGTCGGGTCTTTCCCAGAGAAGGCACCACCACCATGACGGGAATAGCCGCCGTAGGTATCCACGATAATTTTTCGGCCTGTGAGTCCAGAATCCCCTTGAGGGCCACCAATCACAAACTTTCCGGTGGGATTCACCAGGAAACGCGTGTTTGAGTCGGGCTTGACCGAGATGTCGCCAAAGGACGGCTGCACCACCTTGGCCCAAAGATCCTCGCGAATCTTTTCCTGAACTTTGGCTTCATCGGTGATTGAACCAATCGTGGGGGTATGCTGCGTCGAGATGAGAACGGTGTCAATCCCCACGGGCCGACCATCTTCGTAAACGACCGTCACCTGCGTTTTACCATCGGGACGCAGGTAGGGCATTTCGCCTGTCTTGCGCACCGCCGCGAGTCGCCGTGAAATGCGATGGGCCAAACTAATGGGCATCGGCATTAACTCTGGGGTTTCATCACAGGCAAACCCAAACATAATGCCTTGGTCACCAGCGCCAATCCTATCGAGTTCTTCGTCGCTCGCTTCTTGGCGTTGCTCATGGGCAGAATCGACCCCCTGAGCGATGTCAGACGACTGCTCATCCAGGGCAACCATCACCGAACAGCTATCTGCGGAAAAGCCATTGGTTGCGTCGGTGTAGCCAATTTCAGCAATCTTCTGACGGGCAAGATTGACGTAGTTGACGTTTGCGGTTGAAGAGATTTCTCCGGTGATCAGCACAAGGCCAGTGTTGACAACGACTTCGGCAGCCACACGACTTCTTGGATCAGCGGATAATAGTGCATCGACGATTGTATCCGAGATCTGGTCACAAATTTTGTCAGGATGCCCTTCGGTAACAGACTCAGATGTGAAAAGATAGCGCTGAGACAAGGAAATAACCTCTCGTAATCAAAACTCGGTAACAAGAACACTAATAAGCGACAGCGGACTACAGATAGGCGTTGTACCTCTAAGGTGGGGTAGCTCTGGGGTTTGACCCTCATGGGAAACTACATCAACACTGAATCGGTATGTCTGTGTCAAACTATGCATTCGTTAGCATACCACTGTACTGACGGGGCAGTGAGTCCATCACTCAATAAATGTCTGGATACGAGAACTGTCTCGATACGAGAACTGTCTCGATGCGATGACCGGGTTCAGGTTAGAGAATGTGGATGTCTTTGAATGAGTGGGCGATCGCCCTCGCCTGTTCTAGTCCCGTCCTCGCTTTGGCTTGCTCTTCAGATTCCACCGCTCCCCATGCCATTGCAATACAT
>JAYKJC010000331.1:0-12943 GCA_035285885.1 Leptolyngbyaceae cyanobacterium
GGATGTGTATATCGACATCAAGCCCCTACCGCGAGGCGAAGGGTTTAATTTCAGTGAAACTATCGTCGGTGGCGTGGTGCCCAGACAGTACATTCCCGGTGTGGAAATGGGCGTGCGCGAGTACCTGGACCATGGCCCCCTGGGCTTCCCTGTGGTGGATGTGGCGGTCACGCTGACCAATGGCTCCTATCACTCCGTGGATAGTTCAGAACAAGCCTTTAAGATGGCTGCTCGTATCGCCATGCAAGAAGCGCTGCAAAAATGTACGCCCAGCCTTCTAGAACCCATTCTCTCGGTCACCATCTCGGTGCCGTCTGAGTTCACCTCGAATGCCCTGCGGCTGATTAGTGGCCGTCGAGGACAAATCCTGGGCTATGAAGCCAAACCCAATTGGCGAAGTTGGGATGAGGTGTCTGCGTTTATTCCTCAGGCAGAAATGCAAGATCTGATTGTTGAGCTGCGATCGCTCACCATGGGGGTCGGCTCCTTCAAATGGCAATATGACCACTTGCAAGAAATGCCAGAGCGAATGGTTGAGAAAGTGTTAGCTCAACACGAAGCTGAAGCCTTAGTTGACTAGAGAAGGTTCTGAAACGTATGTGAGCCCTTGGGAACTTCTTGTTCCCCTTCGGCGTCCTTAAAACTACGTTCAGCGGAAATCCATACCGCAGCAGGTCTAGGAGTTTGCCTTCTTGACCTGCTTTTTTTAGCCGTGTTCATTCAGCCATTCCCAACGGGATGCTTTCGCATATCTCTGTCACAGCGCTATGCGTGTTGGTTAAGTACAGTTTTGTGCTTAACGAGGTTGCAAACCGCTATAAATGACTCTCTTCATTCACCACTCGCTAAAGCTGAAGCTACACTAGAGAAGCGAACAATTTATGTTCAGACGTTTTAGTATTAAGGGCTAGAGTTTCAAATTGTGATGATGCGTTCGATGAAGCATTCTTCATCTTCTAGGAAATCCACTTCTAAGAAGACCACATCTCGGAAGTTCACTCGACCTTCTTTTAAGGCAACCGCTGCAACCAGTGTTATGACCCTGATGCTGACGCTGATGCAGACCCTCACCCCGGCTGTGCCATCCATGGCGCAGTCTTCGTCTGAGGCTGAAGACGAATTCACCTATAGCGAGCTGTTAGAAGGTATCGAGTCCGGGCAAGTGACTCGGATTGAGGTCGATACCGCTCGTGGCCTTGCGAGGGTGACGTTGGCCGATCAGGCAGAAGATGAACAGCCTGAAGAGGTGCTTTTATTTGAGGGCGATCGCAACAGTGAGCTACTGGAACGAGCCCGTGAGAATGATGTAGAACTGGAAGTCCAGCCGACAACCGACTCCCAACAGGTGTTTGCATGGCTGTTTCAGGCCATGATCATTCTGGTTGTCGTCGGCTTTTTGTTTATGCTCTTGCGGCGATCGGCGAACGCATCTGGCCAAGCGCTCAATTTTGGCAAGTCTCGGGCACGGTTCCAAATGGAAGCGCAAACCGGAGTCATGTTTGATGATGTGGCGGGCATTGAAGAAGCTAAAGAAGAACTTCAGGAAGTGGTCAGCTTCCTTAAACAGCCCGAAAAATTCACCGCTGTTGGGGCGCGCATTCCTAATGGGATGTTGTTGATTGGCCCACCGGGAACCGGAAAAACGCTGCTGGCGAAGGCGATCGCCGGAGAAGCGGGCGTCCCCTTCTTCAGCATCTCTGGTTCAGAATTCGTTGAGATGTTTGTCGGGGTGGGAGCGTCTCGGGTTCGTGACCTCTTCCGAAAAGCCAAAGAAAGTGCGCCCTGCATTATCTTTATCGATGAGATCGATGCCGTGGGTCGCCAGAGAGGCGCAGGCATCGGTGGCGGCAACGACGAACGGGAGCAAACCCTCAACCAGTTGTTGACTGAAATGGACGGGTTTGAAAACAACACAGGCATTATCATCATTGCCGCCACGAACCGACCTGACGTTCTGGACTCGGCGTTGTTGCGTCCTGGACGTTTCGATCGCCAAGTCACCGTTGACTTACCCGGCTACAACGGGCGACTCGGCATTCTAGAAGTCCACGCCCGCAACAAGAAAATGTCGCCGGACGTGTCGCTAGAAGCCGTGGCCCAGCGAACGCCGGGGTTCTCAGGGGCCGACCTCGCCAACATGTTGAACGAGGCTGCAATTCTGACGGCTCGCCGCCGCAAAGACTTTATTTCTTTGACCGAAATTGATGATGCGATCGACCGGATTACCATCGGCCTGACCATGAATCCGTTGATGGACAGCAAGAAGAAGCGGTTGATTGCTTACCATGAGCTTGGCCATGCGCTGCTGATGACCCTGTTGGAACATACAGACCCCCTCGATAAGGTCACCATCATTCCGCGTTCTGGGGGAATTGGCGGTTTTGCGAAGCCTCTCCTCAGACGGGATGATATCGACGACGGACTGCAAACCCGTGCGGAGCTGCTCGATCGCATCACTGTGTATCTAGGCGGACGCGCATCTGAAGAAGAAGTGTTTGGCCATGACGAGGTGACCATCGGAGCGTCGGGCGATATTAAAGCGGTTGCTGATTTCTCCCGCAAAATGGTGACTCGCTACGGCATGTCTGACCTGGGTTCTTTTGCGATGGAAACAGGGAATAGCGAGGTCTTTCTGGGTCGAGATCTCATGTCCCAAGGTCCCGAATATTCTGAAGAGCTGGCAACTAAAATCGATGGTCAGATCCGCTCTATTGTGGAGCATTGCTATCAACGCGCACGCTCCATTATTCGAGAGAATCGGCCCTTGCTGGATCGACTGGCAGACCTGCTGCTAGAGCGTGAAACGATCGATGGCGAAGAGTTTCGGAAGATCGTGGCTACGCATACTGAGTTGCCAGACAGTCAGAAGGAACTTCATCTCCAGACGATTGGCAGCTAGGGGCGGCTACGATCGCATTCGATATCCCATGCCCCGAACGGTCTCGATCACGTCATTGCCCATCTTTTTGCGGAGATATCCAACATACACATCAACAATGTTTGACTCCGGTGCGTAGTCATATCCCCACACTTGGTCGAGGAGCTGTTCTCGACTCATCACATGATTGGGGTGACGCATGAAGGTCTCAGCAAGCGTAAACTCACGAGCCGACAAATCGATGAGTTCACCTCCCACGCGCACCTGACGAGTGCGGAGGTCGAGCATAATTTCGCCAATCTGAAGGGTCAGTTCGGTTTGGATAGGAGATGCGGCTGCACTGGTGCGCAACCGTGCCCGAACGCGGGCAAGCAATTCTTCGAACCGGAAGGGCTTAGTGATGTAGTCATCGGCTCCAATCTCGAATCCTGTAACTTTGTCGTGGATGTCGTCGCGGGCAGTCAGAATGATGATGGGAGCTTGAAACCCCTGGCCTCGAAGATCTTCCAGGAGTCGCAGTCCATCTTTCCCTGGCAGGCTCAAGTCGAGAATCATCAGGTCAACGGTTCCATTGAGGGCGATCGCCTCTGCCTTCTCTGCATTGTCTACGGCTTCTATGGCAAACCCATTCGCCTGGAGTCCCTTCTTCAAGAAGGCTATGATTCGGGGTTCATCTTCAACAATGAGAATTTGAGTCATGCACTGAATATCTCCTGAAAGACCCTGAGCGAGGAGGATGTTGGCGATCGCCCAGGGGCAACATCATCGTAAAGGTTGATCCCACGCCAAAGCGACTCGTTAGAGTGATGTTCCCGCCGTGGGCCTCTGCAATCGCCTTGACAATCGCCAGCCCTAAGCCAGACCCGTCTGAACGGCGATGTTGGTGCTTGGATCGCGCAAATCGGTCGAAAATTCGAGATTGATCCTCCGGCAAAATGCCTTCACCTGTGTCTCGCACCCAAAACTGTACCGTCTGATTCACGACCCGTGAGCCAATCTCTATCCTGTCAGTCTCTTGGGTGTGCTGAGCTGCATTTTGTGCCAGATTCATCATCGCACCTGTGACACGCTGGCGATCGCCCACAAACTGCCCGTTGGCAACCGCTCCTAATCTCCAACATCGAGGAGCAAGCGCAGTAGCTTTGGTGAAAAGGTCGTGGGTCAGTGTATGAATATCGATGGGTTCCAGATGGAGAAAATCGTTCCGCTCTGACTTGGCTAAAAGCACCAGGTCATTCACAAGTCGGTTCATGCGATCCAACTCATCCATGACCAATGCCAAAGTTGCTCGACGCTCTTCAGGATCATCCCCCATCAGCTCCAAATGCCCTTGAATAATGGTGATCGGCGTCCGCAATTCGTGGCCGGCATCCTTAATGAAATCCCGTTGGCTATCGAAGGCTTGCTGAATGCGGTTCATCATGGCGTTGAAGGTGTGTGTCAAGTCTGCCAATTCTCCAGAGCCCTGCACTTCCAACCGACGAGACAGATCCGATTCGCTGATCGACCGTGCTGCCGTTGCCAACTGCCGCACCGGATTGAGCAATTGCCGACTAACCAACCACGCCAGCAAAAATGACACGGTGACTACCGCCGCAGCAACTTTCACAAAGACTATCACCGCTTCTAGGGCTTCTTCTTCTTCTCCCTGGGTTACGTGGGTCACAATGAACATTCCTTCGTATTGTCCATTAAGGATGATGGGAGTCGTCTTGTACAAAATGCTGCCGATGTTCGGATCATCGTGATAGATGACGTCCCGCGTCTCGTCCGACAGCGTCAGCCATGTATTCATCAGCTCTGATCCAGGCTGAATGGGCTCGATTAAAGAGGTTGGATTTGCAGCGTAGTATTTTCCGTTGAGCAAGAAGATGTGGTAATTGTCGTCTTCTGGAATTTCGCGTGCAAGAAACTCATCAATAAACTGCTGGAGCGAAGGTTCGGTTTGTGGAGATGAGGTTTGCCAAAGGTCATAGCGTTCCTTAAAATCTTCCAGTTCTTGACGGAGGTCGATGCGAACACGCTGCTCAATGTCAGTGACTAAGAGCTTTTGAAATAGGGGGATTGAGACCGCCGTTACCCCCGTCATAACCGCCACATATAGCAAAAGAATGCGGGTTCTTGTTTCTCCAATCAGCCGTTGCCAGAGGGATCGCCGTTGTGTTGATGGGGCGATCGCCCACACATTCCCCTCAGAAAACCGACGGGTAAACCTTTGGACAATACTTTTCACCATACTGCTCGGTTCGGGAAGTGAAGAATCGCATGTTTTCAAT
The DNA here is from genome assembly GCA_035285885.1 of Leptolyngbyaceae cyanobacterium. Classification (GTDB taxonomy): domain Bacteria; phylum Cyanobacteriota; class Cyanobacteriia; order CAKZMO01; family CAKZMO01; genus JBCCWF01. The sequence goes on from JAYKJC010000331.1 coordinate 5,155, forward strand.
TCTAAGGTATTGCCGGAAGGCAAAAGGCAGAATCGGTTTCCTGCTTCCAACACTCAACATACAAGGAAGGGGACAACACATCTTGTTGGGTTAGAACTCTGATTTCTTCAGTACTTGTTTAGTGTATTTCTTGTTTCCAGCGTCTCTCTGGAAATTCTCGCTAGAGCCTCTGACTCCTATTCAGATTGGAGTCGGGGGCTCCCGCAGCGAAGTATTTCTTCTGATGAGGGGAAGTGACGAACCATGAAAAACTTCTCACAGTCAGCTCACATTGAGTTCACGGTGAACTGACAAGTTATTAACAGATTGCAGCAATTCAAAATAACTGCATTCACCTTGGTCAAGGATACCAAGTTTGTCTGGAATGAAGTTCTGATTGGAAGGAATCTGTTTATGGCTACACAATTTTTAACATCTAACCTGTTGAATAACTTTGACTTCTTGGTTGAAGACCTTGATGATGCTACGTTGTCGGCTTTAAATGATGACGATAATAACGACGATGATGATGACGACGACGACGATGACGATGATAACGATGACAACGACAACGATGACGATGATGACGATGATGACAACAACGACGATTTAGACGATGTCTTGGATGACATCTTTGATCGTGATGATGACGACGACGATGATAACGACGAGGATGATGCGGGTGTTGTTTTGAGAGGTCAAAGAGGGCGCGATGTGATTCGAGGAACAAGTGATGAGGATCGCCTCTTTGGCAAAGGTGGCAAGGATCGCCTCATCGGAGGTGATGATGATGACCGCCTCAATGGTGGTGGCGGTCGAGATGCGTTGTTCGGCAATGATGATGATGATATTTTGATCGGCGGTGGTGGGCGCGATCGCCTTGTCGGTGGCGACGGCACCGATCGCCTCACGGGCAACGGAGGACGAGATATCTTCGTTCTAGAAGAGGATGACGATGACGCAGATGCCATCACCGATTTTCAGGATGGGCGCGATCGCATGAAGCTGAAAGGTCGATTGCAGTTCGACGACCTCATCATCCAGCAAGCCGGATCAAGTACGGTCATCCGCATGGACGACGATGACGATATCTTGGTTGTGCTGTTTGACACTCGTGCCACTCTCATTACAGCCGCAGATTTCTGATGAAACTGCTTGAGTCCATCAAGCCGCTTTAGGATCACCTACGGCACAGGTGCGTTAGTTGATTAAGGTTGTGTGGAGCGTGCTGCGCTCTACACAGCCATTTTTTTTACAGGTGTGCGACAGATATCCTATCGTCGGGCACTCTAGCAGAGCATTCATCACATTCTTGGCAAGAATCTTGCCACTACATTCTTGCCAAGATCCTTGCCGAGAATGTAGTGGCAAAGGTTCGCTGTCAAGAATGCCATGCACCCGAATGAGTTATTCAAATTGCCGACTATACTTATCGTTTAGCGATTAACGCTGGACTGCTAATAGCCCATCACTCAAAAAATATTTCCCGTGACTCTAGCTATCGTTACGGTCGTCATGTTTAATGACGATGAGTCGGGGATATCCCTTCTGTAATTTTATTTCGCCAAAGATCTTTATGAATGCTTTGAATAGCCGCCAACTGTCTCCACTGGTCTCCCTTGCCTTCAAAACGATTGGAATCATCATGATCATTGGGCCTTTATTGGACATGATCCTTCTTCCTCTGCCCTATCAATTTCAAACTCGGGCATGGGTCGTCGAGTCAATTTCTGTCGCAGTTGACCGTGGCTTTGTCCCCATGATTGGCATTTCTCTCATTCTTGCCGGAGCCTGGATTGACAGCCTCGCAAGTACAGAACCGAAAGCAAGGCCGCTATGGCGTTCTCTTTCCTTTTGGGGGCTAATTTTGGCCACTGTGTTTGCGGCGATTTATCTCTTATTGACAATATTTAATACCGTAAACGTTCTGGCGCTTCAAAACGAGCGCATCAATTCAATTACTGAAGAGGCGGCCCAGGCAGAGCAGCAGCTTGAAAGTCGAATTGACGCAGAAATTGGTCAGCGACGACAGCAGATTGAGCAACTGCTTCAGGATGATCGACTCCAGCAAATTCTCCAGAATGAACAGTTGAAGGAACAGGCGATCGCCCAGGGGGTGATTTCTGCTGAAGATGCTGAACGGCTCCAGGCATTTCAGGAAGATCCGGAGCAGTTGAACGTCTTCTTCCAGGGGTTAGAAGACCAGGCCGCGACTCTGAGAACTGAACGACAGACTGAAATTGGAGTCCAGCGAGAAGAAGCCCAGCAGAATGCGAGAACAGCGGCATTCAAGGATCTGTCTCGGGTCAGCGTGAGTAGCATCATCCTGGCGTTGGGGTACGGATTGATTGGATGGACGGGACTTCGACTCTTCCTTCGGGGAACACTCTAGCTAGCGATCGCACACACTGGTTTTGATGGATCGCCAACTTGTTAGCGTGCCGTTTTTCCATGGGTTCGTACATGTTCTCGATTTACATCCTCACCTACAACGAAGAGATTGACATTGCGCCCTGCATTGAGTCAGCCCTCCTATCAGATGATGTTGTCGTGGTTGATTCGTTTAGTGGCGATCGCACCGTTGAGATTGCCCGCCAGTACCCCGTCCGCATCATTCAACATGCCTTCGAAAGTCACGGCAAACAGCGCACCTGGATGCTGGAGGCTGTACCCGCCAAATATCCCTGGATTTACATTCTAGAAGCCGATGAACGAATGACCCCAGAGCTATTTCAAGAATGCCTGGGCGTCATTCAGTCGGATTCCTCAACGGTTGGGTATTACGTGGCTGAGCGAGTTATGTTCATGGGGAAGTGGATTCGGCGCAGCACCCAATACCCCCGCTACCAGCTTCGTCTGCTGAAGGTCGGGCGAGTGTGGTTCACCGATTATGGGCATACCGAGCGAGAAGTCTGTGAAGGAGACACAGGGTTCTTGAAGGAAACCTACCCCCATTACACCTGTGGCAAAGGGTTGAGCCGATGGATTGAGAAGCACAACCGATACTCCACAGACGAGGCGATCGAAACCCTCAAGCAGCTCGATTCTGGAGCGGTTGACTGGAAGCAGCTATTTTTTGGCTCCTCAGAAGTTGAACGTCGGCGCGCCCTCAAAGACCTCTCGCTGCGGCTTCCATTTCGTCCCATCATCCGGTTCGTGTACATGTATGTATTGCTCGGCGGAATGTTTGATGGGCAGGCCGGATTCCGCTGGTGCATGCTGCAAGCCTTTTACGAGTACCTCATTTTGCTGAAGGTTTGGGAATTGAAGCACCTGCCCCCAGACTCACCCCCGACGCTTCCCACACCACAAGAAGTCGCCCCACCCGCACCCGAATACTCTCATCCCCAGGCATAGGGGACGTTCGAGAAAAAATACCCAAAATCCCAGAGATGCCTCTGGTTCTCCTCGCCTCTGGTTCCCATGCTCTGAATGGGAAACCGCTTTAGAGCCTCTGGCTTCCGTTTAGGCAAAAGGCAAATCCTCCGCGCCAGGTTTCCTCGCGAGACGCCAGACATCAGGAATAATCCAGAGCTGCTTCAGGTTCCCCATGCATCTGGTTCCCCATGCTCTGCATGGGAACCTACTTTGGAGCCTCTGGCTCCCGTTTCGCCAAGAGGCACAGCCTCCGCGCTAGGTTTCTTCGCGAGCCGCCAGGCATCAGGAATATCAAGCGTTTGTTTGGTACGCTAGAATCAGCAACTTAAGGTTTTGTTATCAAAGATCCTCAAAGCCCTCTCAATGTTCTCATGTCGCTTTGTAATTGATGATATCCATTGGATCTTTGACCTATTGACATCTGCTGATACTCACTGACTCCTGATTACTTTAACTATGACGAGCGCCTTCCTCAATCGACTGCACAGCCCTGACCGTCCTGTTCTTGTCTTTGACGGAGCCATGGGCACGTCTTTGCAAACGCAAGAACTAACGGCTGAAGACTTTGGCGGTGCTCAATACGAAGGATGTAATGAGTACCTGGTCATCACCAACCCAGAAGCAGTCAAGAAGGTCCACCGAGGCTTTCTGGACGTCGGTGCAGATGTGATTGAGACGGATACCTTTGGGGGCACGTCCATCGTCCTGGCGGAATATGATTTGGGCGATCGCGCCTACGAACTCAACAAACGTGCCGCCGAACTCGCTAGAGAAGTCGCAGCGGACTATTCCACACCTGACAAACCCCGCTTTGTCGCTGGGTCGATGGGGCCAGGCACCAAGCTTCCCACCCTGGGGCACATCGATTTCGACACCATGAAGGACTCCTACGTGGAGCAAGCCCGAGGACTGATTGATGGCGGCTCAGATTTGCTGTTGATTGAAACCTGCCAGGACGTGCTGCAAATTAAAGCGGCACTCAACGGCATCATGGACGCCTTCGAGCAAACAGGAAAAAAGCTTCCCCTGATGGTATCGGTGACGGTTGAGCAACAGGGCACATTGCTCGTTGGCACGGAGATTAGTGCAGCTCTGACAATTTTAGAACCTTACCCGATTGATATTTTGGGACTGAACTGCGCCACAGGCCCCGACCTGATGAAGGAGCACATCAAGCATCTGGCGGAGCATTCTCCCTTCGTGGTGTCCTGTATTCCCAATGCGGGACTGCCTGAGAACGTGGGCGGACAGGCTCACTATCGCCTCACCCCAATGGAACTGCGGATGTCGCTTATGCACTTCGTCGAAGATTTGGGCGTCCAGATTGTCGGGGGATGCTGCGGCACCCGCCCCGATCACATTCAGCAGTTGGCCGAAATGGTGACCGATCTGACCCCCAAGGAACGCCCTGTTCGCGTAGGGGCGCATGGCCATGCGCCCAGTCCCGTAACGCATGGGGGGATGGACACCCCAACAACCGACGTGGGGGCGAATGGCGATTCGCCCTTACAACATGGAAATGTCCGTCCCGCATTCAATTACATTCCGTCTGCGGCATCGATTTATTCGCCCCAGCCCTATGACCAGGACAATTCGTTTCTCATCATTGGCGAACGCCTCAACGCCAGTGGCTCCAAGAAATGCCGCGAGATGCTGAACGCAGAAGACTGGGACGGCCTCGTTGCCCTGGCAAAATCGCAGGTGAAAGAAGGGGCTCACATTCTCGATGTGAACGTAGACTATGTGGGGCGCGACGGTGAGAAGGACATGCATGAACTGGTGTCGCGCCTCGTCACCAACATCACCCTGCCGCTGATGCTCGACTCTACCGAGTGGACGAAGATGGAAGCCGGACTCAAGGTGGCGGGTGGCAAGTGCTTGCTCAACTCCACCAACTATGAGGACGGGGATGAGCGCTTCTTCAAGGTGCTGGAGCTGGCGAAGAAGTACGGTGCAGGGATCGTCGTCGGCACTATTGATGAAGAGGGCATGGCACGGACGGCAGAGAAGAAGTTTGCGATCGCCCAACGCGCCTACCGAGACAGTCTTGAATACGGCATTCCTCCCCACGAAATCTTCTACGATCCCCTCGCACTGCCCATCTCTACGGGAATTGAAGAAGACCGGGTGAACGGACGGGAAACCATCGAAGCCATGCGGATGATTCGAGAAAACTTGCCCGGTGTTCACATCGTCCTCGGTGTGTCGAACGTGTCCTTTGGCTTGAATCCCGTAGCTCGGGTGGTGCTGACCTCCATGTTCTTGCATGAATCGATGCAGGTGGGACTGGATGCGGCGATCGTCAGTGCCGCCAAAAGTCTGCCTCTGGCGAAGATTGACCCCGACCACCAAAAAGTCTGCCGCGACCTCATCTACGATCGCCGCGAGTATGACGACGCAGGCATTTGCACCTACGATCCCCTTACCAAACTCACCACCTTGTTTGAGGGAGTGAAAAAAGACGCCATCGCGCGCACCGACACCAAGAACCTGCCCCTGGAAGACCAGCTCAAACAGCACATCATTGATGGCGAACGGCAGGGACTCGACGCAGTATTGGAAAAAGCCCTGCAAAAATATCCACCCCTTGACATCATCAACATCTACCTGCTCGACGGCATGAAGACTGTCGGTGAACTGTTCGGTTCCGGACAAATGCAGCTCCCCTTTGTCCTCCAGTCTGCCGAAACCATGAAAGCGGCAGTCGCCTATCTCGAACCCCACATGGAGAAATCCGAAGGGGACGCCGGAAAAGGCATCTTCCTCATCGCCACCGTCAAAGGCGATGTCCACGACATCGGCAAAAACCTGGTGGATATCATTCTGTCGAACAACGGCTATAAGGTCATCAACCTGGGCATCAAGCAGCCCGTAGACACCATCATCGAAGCCTATCGAAAGCACAATGCCGACTGCATTGCCATGAGCGGTCTGCTGGTGAAGTCCACTGCCTTCATGAAAGACAACCTGGCGACCTTCAACGAAGAAGGCATTACAGTACCCGTGATTCTAGGAGGGGCAGCGCTGACCCCCAAGTTCGTCAACGAAGACTGTCAGAATGTCTACAACGGTCAGGTTATCTACGGAAAAGATGCCTTCGCCGACCTCCACTTTATGGACAAGCTGATGCCCGCTAAGGAAGCGGGAGAGTGGGACGACCTGAAAGGCTTCTTGGGTGACGACTCGACAAATGGCGTAAGCCAGGGAGCCGAAAAGGCCGCAAAGAATAGTTCGAGCCAAAAGGGAACCGGGAAAGCCTCCGCTACTCCCGCTCAACCTGCCGAGCTAGAACCTGAAGACACGCAACGGTCAGACGCCGTCGCCATTGAAACGGAGCGCCCCACCCCACCCTTCTGGGGCACGCAGATTCTCACCCCAGAGGACATTCCGCTCGAAGAAGTGTTTGGCTACCTGGATTTGCAAGCCCTGATTGCGGGACAGTGGCAGTTCCGAAAACCCAAAGATCAGTCTCGCGAAGCATACGACGCATTCTTAGCTGAGAAGGTCTACCCCATTCTCGACACCTGGAAGCAGCGCATTGTAGATGAGAAGCTGCTGCATCCCCAGGTGGTCTATGGCTATTTCCCCTGTTTGGCCGAAGGTAATGCGCTGCATATTTATGACACGACCGTAGGGGCGCAGGATGTACCCGTGGGGGTGAATGGCCCTTCGCCCCTACAGGACCCCGTTGCGACGTTCAAATTTCCTCGGCAACGGTCGATGCGGCGGTTATGCATTGCCGATTTCTTTGCGCCCAAAGATTCAGAGCCTCAGCAGTTTGATGTCTTCCCCATGCAGGCGGTAACCGTGGGGGATGTCGCCACCGAATTTGCCAAGTCGCTATTCGAGTCCGATCAGTACACCGACTATCTCTACTACTACGGCCTGTCCGTGCAGATGGCAGAAGCCCTGGCCGAGTGGGCGCATGCCCGCATTCGTCGAGAGTTGGGCTTTGGCCACGAAGATCCGGAGAACATTCGAGATGTGTTGGCGCAGCGCTATCGCGGCTCGCGCTACAGCTTCGGCTATCCCGCCTGCCCGAATATTGCGGATCAGTACACGCTGCTGGACTTGCTGGATGCAAAGCGAGTGGGGCTGGTGATGGATGAGAGTGAGCAACTCTATCCTGAGCAATCGACGACGGCGATTGTCGCGTATCATCCGACTGCAAAGTATTTCAGTGCTTAGTGTAATATCGGCTAATCGTGAATTATCGTATGAATGATGGGAGGGCAATGCTATGCAAGCGTTATCAGACAGAGAAAAACAAATTCTCGCAAAGATTCGGCAATGTTCTCTTACTCAACCCGTTGAAATCGAAGACTTTATCGATTTTCTGAGTCAGCGTCATTACGATAAGCAAATTGTTGCAACCGCATCTGCGGCGTCTGAACCATTCTTCGCTCAGGTATGGCATAACCCAAAGGATGCC
>JAYKJC010000332.1:0-6912 GCA_035285885.1 Leptolyngbyaceae cyanobacterium
CCGCGCCTGGATAGGACAACTGCCAGTAGTATCGGTCTGTCTTCTCCACCAGAAATTCTCTGAGCATCTGTCGGGCAGATTCAATCCCCCCTGGCGGAATCGGTTTGCCATCGGACAATAAGCCCAAGTCCTTGAGCGTGGGCAACGGAACACTGGCGATGCTTTCAGGCACCTCAATCGTTTGAGGAGCAGGCACAATCTCCTCATCCATGTCGCCATACCACAGCTCGCGATAGTGGGGGTAAGGCATCAAAGCATCAATCGTCGCCGGAGGCTCGAACCAGCGAATTTTCAGGTTTTCTTGCGCTAGCGCTCGGTTGAGTTGAGCGTCGCGCACCCGTCCATAAATGCGCTCAAAGTCAATGTAGGCGTAGATGCCATCGGCCTGCACCTCTTTCACTAACCGGGGCAATTCCACGGCGGGATCACCCTCTCTCAGAATCAGCCGTCCCCCTCGACTCTGTAGGTCTTGGTCGAGGCTCGACAGGCACTCCAGCATGAATTCGACACGGGCAGGGGAGATTTCGGGGTGATGGAGCAGGGCTCGGTCAAACACAAAGACCGGAATGACCTCGCCGCGACGAGCCGCACGATAGAGAGGCGCATGGTCATACATGCGCAAGTCGCGTCGAAACCAAACTACTGTTCGTCCCATCGTCACTATTTGAGAACGTGCGGTTCCATCATTGGCTGGCGGAGTGTTTGTCCTTCCCTAATGTAGCGAATTGTAACGGGTGAGGCTCAAGTTTTTCTCTGGCGATTCTCTGGCAAAAATCAACGCATTTACGCTGAAAATTCATGATCACTATCACTACATGCATCATTGTCGCCGGATGATCTACGGAATTTCACGGAGAAATGGGAGGCCATCTTTGCGAGGTTATGGTCTTTATTTCCTTCGCCGTGAGGTAGGCTCCAGAACCTTCTTAATCTCATGGTCAGGGGAGCCGAGCCCTACACATCTTGCGGGGAAAGGGATTCTTCACTCAATGCATTCAGCCGCACATTAAGGATTGACCAAGAAACGATAAGCCGACCTTAAAGGAACCTTTACGCGCGGGTGGTACCGTTCCTTCGGTGTTGATTTTGTAGCAGCGAAATGTGAACTGTCTGTGAATCTTCGGATAAGAGGATTGTACGAAATTAACACCTGTGCATGTACTCACGACTCTGCATTCTGTCGCTTCACTCGTTGCTTCGACCGACCTGACTTCTGAACTGTACGTAAGGGGGCGATCGCCTTTTCCTGCGAGAGAAGCGCACCACCACCCACACCAGAATTCAGTTTGGACGGCGATCGCCCCTTGAGACGAGCACTGCCTTGAATGACTGCTTTTAAGAATGACGGCTTTGAATCATCGTTCAAGGTCTTCCCGTTCTGGCTCATGTCTCTCTACTTATTAAGGCTCCTAGGAAAACTATGGCTACTCCTATCCGTTTTGCATCGTTTAATGCATCGCTCAATCGCAATACTGCGGGCGAACTGATCGAGAACTTATCGACGGGCGATGATACTCAAGCTCAATCCGTGGCGGAAATCATTCAGCGCACCAACCCCGATGTGGTGCTGATTAACGAATTTGACTTTGACGCAGAGGGCGAAGCCGCTGCTCTGTTTCAGCAGAACTATTTGTCCGTTTCTCAGAACGGCGTCGATCCCGTTGACTATCCCTACGTCTACGTGGCTCCGTCCAATACGGGCGTTCCCTCTGGCTTTGATTTAGACAACAGCGGCGCAGCAGGCGACTTTGCTCCAAACGATGCCCAGGGATTCGGGTTCTTTGAGGGACAGTTCGCCTTCGCCATCTTCTCCAAGTACCCCATTGTTGAAGACGAGATTCGCACCTTCCAGAATTTTCTCTGGAAAGACATGCCCGGAGCACTGCTTCCCGCTGACCCAGCGGATGCAGACGGAAATGGAGATACCGAGAACTGGTTCACGCCAGACGAACTCGAGGTGGTGCGTCTCTCGTCGAAGAACCATGTGGATGTGCCGATTAGCGTGGATGGTGAAATCATCCACGTTCTCGCCAGTCACCCCACGCCTCCCGTCTTCGATGGCCCCGAAGACCGCAACGGCACCCGCAACTTTGACGAAATCCGCTTCTGGTCAGATTACGTCAACGGTGAAGACTACATCTATGACGACAACGGCAGTGTGGGTGGACTCGCCGCAGGGGCACGGTTCGTGATTATGGGTGACCAGAATTCCGATCCCTTCGATGGCGACAGCATCCCAGGGGCCGCCCAGCAGATTCTCCTCAATCCCCTGGTGAATACATCCGTGACGCCGAGCAGCGACGGTGGAGTCGATGCAGCGATTCGTCAAGGAGGTACGAATGAGACTCATTTGGGCGACCCTGCACTGGACACCGCTGACTTCGGATTCGCAGGGGTAGGCAATCCTGATGGTGCCCCTGGAAACTTGCGAGTGGATTATGTCTTACCGTCCAAGAATCTAGCCATTCTAGATGCTCAGGTGTTCTGGCAAGCCAGTGATGATCCGCTGTTTCCGCTTGCAGAATTTCCTACGTCTGACCACCGCTTAGTGTATGCGGATGTGGCGATCGCCCGTCCTGGAGAATCGCAAAATCGGCAGAGCGTCAGCGACATCGAATTTCTGGGTGAAGTTCAGTTCCCCACCGGATTCATCTTTGAGGGCACTGAAGTCGGTGGCATTTCTGGCCTCGCCTATGATGCCGCCCGTGACGTGTACTACGGCTTATCCGATGACCGGAGCCAGATTAATCCTGCTCGTTTCTACACGCTCTCCATCGACGTGACGGATGGCAGCTTGGACGATGGCGATGTGACCTTTGAAGCGGTGACCACTCTGCTGGATGCCTCGGGCAATCCTTATCCAGACAGTAGCCTTGACCCTGAAGGCATTGCCCTCAGCAGCCTCGGCACCCTCTTCATTTCCTCAGAAGGCGATGCCAATGCCCTGATCGAGCCCTTTATCGATCAGTTCTCCCTGACGGGACAGCAAATTGACAGTCTGCCCGTCGCAGATGTCTACTCGCCTACGGCGGATCAGTCCAGCGGCATTCGCAACAACCTGGCGTTCGAGAGCTTGACGATTACGCCTGACCAGAAGTTCTTGTACACGGCAACGGAGAACGCCCTCTTCCAGGATGGCCCTGCTGCAAGCGTAGACGACGGAAGCCTGTCGCGCATCATCAAATATGACCTCACCACCGGACAACCCGTGGCCGAGTTTGTCTACGAGGTTGAGGCCGTTCCTGAGGAACCCGTTCCGTCTGATGCATTTAGCACCAATGGATTGGTTGAACTCCTGGCCATCGATAACAACGGAACGCTGCTAGCGCTTGAGCGAGGGTTCTCGGTCGGCCAGGGCAACACCGTCAAGCTGTTTGAAATCCAAACCCAGGGAGCCCTGGATGTAAACGGCATCAACGACCTGTTCCGGGAAGACGAGATTGATGATGATGGTGAAATCATTCCCCCTGGCCCCTTTGAAATTGACCCAGCAGTCACCAAACGAGAAATCCTCGACATCGAAGCCGACCTGGGCATCTCCCCTGACAACTTGGAAGCCCTTGCCCTTGGCCCCGTTCTTCCCGATGGTCGTCAGTCGCTCATTATTGTGAGTGACAACAACTTCAATGCGGTTGATCAGTTCACCCAGGTGCTGGCATTTGCCATTGATTTTGACACCAGCCCAGCCGTCCTTCCCGTAGTGGAGACGCCGCTGACGGTCGATGACGAAGACGGAGACACGCCTCTGTTGGGCGACTCGGATGATCCGGCGATTTGGGTGCATCCTGAGAATGGTGACGAGAGTATTGTGATCGCGACGCTGAAGGATGGCGGGTTAGCGGTCTTTGACCTGGAGGGTGAGATTCTGCAAACCATCTTGCCTGCGTCCTTTGGTGATATTCGGTATAACAACGTTGATCTGCTCTATGGCGTTGACGTTCCGGCCTTCACGCCGGGTGGATTTTTCTCTACGGATATTGCAGTGGTGAGCGATCGCGCCAACGACACCTTAGCCATATTCAGCATTGATGAATCAACTGGTGAACTCACCGATATCACTGCACCCAACCTCAGCGATCCCGACTTTTCTATCTTTGGTGTTGACGACGGAGAAGCCACCGCCTACGGATTGGCAACCTACCGAAGTCCGGTTACCAACAAACTCTATGCATTTGTTACTCAGGCTGACGGCAATCAAGTCGCCCAGCTCGAACTCATTCCTCAGGTTAGCCCTGCGGATCAGTCATTCATTGATGCAGAGGTGGTGCGCATCATCGACTTGCCCGTGCCCACAGGCGATCCCGTTGATTCTCAGTCTGAAGGCATCGTGGCTGACCAGGAACTGGGTGATTTGTACGTTGCTTTAGAGAACGAAGTCGGAATTCTCAAGTTTTCTGCTGAACCCGATGGCGGTAACGACTTTGAGGTCATCCAGTCCATTGATGAAGACTTCCTCGTTCCCGACATTGAAGGACTCAACATCTACTACAGCGACAATGGCACAGGCTACCTGATTGCCAACAGCCAGGGCGACTCCTCCTATGCCGTGTTCACGCGAGAAGGCAACAACGAATATCTCGGCAGCTTCATCGTGGGCAGCAATGGTGACATCGACCAGGTGAACGAAAGCGACGGTCTTGATGTGGTGAACGTAGCTCTGGGTGACGCCTTCCCCAATGGCTTGCTCGTCCTTCAAGACGGAGCGAATGATCCGCAGAATGTCGCTGAAGATGACGAAGAGCTGGAGAACAACAGCACCAACTTCAAGTTTGTCGATTGGGCTGAAGTGGCGGCATCCTTTGGCATTCCTTTAGATGTCAATACAACCAGTTACGATCCCCGCAATCCTGGAGCGCAGCTATTGCCGAATGGTGTTGCCAGTGGTGATGTCGATCAAGATTCTGTCGTTCTTTGGACTCGCAGCACCGTAGTCGGTGAGGTGACGTTTGAATATTCTACCAATGCTGACTTCAGCACCATCGAAGGCACTGCAACGGCAACAGTCACGGATCCGCTCTTGCCCGTCAAAGTTGAGATCGACGGCTTAATGTCAGGCACGGATTACTTCTACCGGGTTCAAGACGCAACAGGATTTGTCAAAGTTGGACAATTTGAAACTGCGGCAGACTTGGGAGAGTTTGTTGGGTTGAGCTTTGGCGTGACGGGTGATTGGCGAGGTGAAATTGCACCCTATCCCGCCATTACCAATGTGGCTGACTTCAACCTCGATTTCTTCGTAGAGCATGGAGACACCATCTATGCCGATTTTGGATCTGATGCTGTTCTGAACCCGGATGGAACGCGTGTCCAGCAGGTGGAAACCCTCGAGGAATATCGCCTAAAGCACAATGAGGTTTACTCAGAGCGCTTTGGCTTGAACGCATGGGAAGCCGTTCGTGCAAGTACTTCTATCTTTGCAACTATCGATGACCATGAGGTAATTAACGATTTCTCCGGCGGAGCCTCTGCAGACACCGATGATCGATTCCCTGAAACTGAAGGATTCATTAACGACACCGAGTTGTATGAGAACGGTTTGCAAGCCTTCCAGGAATACAATCCGATTCGCGATGAGTTTTATGGTGAAACGGGTGACGATCGCACAGCCAATGAACGCAAGCTCTATCGGAACACTACCTTTGGGTCAGATGCCGCAACTTTCATTCTAGACACGCGTTCTTTCCGTGATGATGAGTTAGTCGCCCCAGACACTACTGATCCAGCCGATATTGGTCGCTTCTTAACAGAGTCTTTAACCCTCGATCGCCAATTCCTCGGAGATGTTCAGCTTCAAGATCTGCTGAACGACCTGCAAGAAGCACAAGATAACGGCGTCACCTGGAAGTTTGTGATGGTTCCGGAACCCATTCAGGAACTGGGACTTTTCAACGTTGATTCCTTTGAGGGATATGCGCGCGAGCGAACTGAAATTCTTAAGTTCATCGAAGACAACAACATTGAGAACGTCGTTTTTGTTGCAGCGGATATCCACGGGACGTTTGTCAACAACATCACCTACCAGGAAACAGTCGGTGACATTGCGACGGGCACTCGCATTGCAACAGATGTTTGGGAAATCACCACGGGGTCTGTTGGGTTTGATGCACCGTTTGGTCAGACCGTGATTGACTTTGCGACCGCCGCAGGGCTCATCAGCGCTGAACAGCGTGCATTCTATGACACGTTACCGATTGCCCCTGATGCTGATGATCTTCCAAATGATAAGGATGATTTTCTGGAGGCAGCTTTCCAAGAGTTAGCCATTGGCCCTGCGGGCTACGATCCGATTGGGTTAGACAACAACTTGACGGCTGAGCAAGGTGTTGTGGGCTCTTTTGATGTCGAAGCGACGCTCCTTCAGGGGGATTATGTGGCGGCTCACACCTACGGATGGACTCAATTTGAGATCGATCCGGAGACGCAAGTCCTTACAGTTACAACTTACGGCATTGAGCCGTATAGCGAAGCCGAACTCTTGGCTGATCCTGAGGCGATTTTGGCACGAACCCCTGTCATCGTTAGTCAGTTTGAGGTGAATCCAACGATGTCGGTTCCTGAAACCAGAGTTCTTGATTTCGAAGGATTCGATGCAGGCACGGTGATCACCGATCAGTTTGAAGGGATGGCGATCGCCACTGACACCCAGTTTGGAGCGATGCTGTTTGACAGCAGCAATCCAACCGGGGGAGACAGGGATCTTGCCGCCGACGGACTGGGCAATGTTCTCATCATCTCTGAAGATGGCGATGCGTCTGATCCTGACGACAATGCGAAGGGTGGAACCTTGAGCTTCACCTTTGACGACCTTGTCGGCACCATCAGCGTCGGCGTTCTCGATAACGAGGAAAAAGGCAGCTCGATTACCCTCTACGACGATGCAGGGGTTGTGGTTGAGTCCCTTGAGATTCCTGC